>JARFQX010000597.1 GCA_029287555.1 Rubripirellula sp.
GGGAAAAGCGACACGCACGTTCCGCAACGTGCGTGTACGAGAGATCGTCGACCAGAGCTACGAGGGTCCGCGAGCCATCGCCGGTAACCGATACAAGCTAATCCTCGACGGCAAACGAGCCGGCGATCGGGAACTCTACGATCTGACCACCGATCGAGGCGAGACGAATAACTTGATCGATACCAAGGGGGACGTCGCCGCCGAGTTGGAAGACCAGTTGCAGAGCTGGCAGCAGAGCGTGTTCAACAGTTTGCTTGGGCGGGACTACGAGTGATAGTTCACAACTTGCAGGCGGCAAGCGGAGCGCCCGACCGCCACTTGGTGAAATCACTCGGCTCTCGATGAACTTCCTGATAGATGGTGTCCCGCTCGACCGGTTCACGCCCCGCCTCGACGATCAGGTCGCGAATTTTGTCGACCGAAAGACATTGCGGGGTCGTCGCACCCGCGTCGTGGTAGATCAATTCGTGCCGCACCGTGCCGTCAATGTCGTCCGCACCATACGCTAGTGCCTTCTGGGCCGTCCCGATCCCAAGCATGATCCATTAAGCCTTTATGTTTTGGATGTTGTCAAGCATCAGCCGGCTAATCGCCATCGTCCGCAAGTCCATCACAGCCGACGGCTTCTTGATGTCCGAGAGCTTTGTGTTCTCGGGATGAAATGCCAAGGGAATGAACACCTGAAATCCACCCGTCTCATCCTGCAACTCGCGCAATCGAAGCAAATGGTCAATTCGATGGAACGCGTTCTCGACATGACCGTAAAGCATCGTGCAATTGGTTTTTAATCCAATCCGATGAGCCGTGCGGTGAATCTCCAGCCACGCGTGCGTGTTGGCTTTGTGCTCACAAAGCTGGTCTCGCACCTCCGGATGAAAGATCTCGGCGCCACCCCCCGGCATGCTTCCCAAGCCGGCCGATCGCATGTCTTCCAACACCCACTGGATTGACTTCTTGGTCTGAAATTCAAACCAGTTAATCTCGACCGCCGTCCAAGCCTTCAAGTGGATTTGCGGATAGTGCTCGTTGAGAAGCTCGATGACATGGCGATACCAATCGTAGGGTCTTTGATGATGCAGCCCACCGACGATATGCATTTCGGTGCAACCGTTCTCCGTTGCCTCCCGACCTCGCTCGAGAATCTGCTCGTCACTCATCACGTAACCCTTGGGATCCCTCAGGTCACTGCGGAAGGCACAAAAGCGACAGCGATAGACGCAAACGTTCGTTGGATTGAGATGCGTATTGATGTTGTAATAGGCGACGTTGCCATTCTTCCGCTCCCGCACCAAGTTGGCCAACTCGCCCACCGCCTGCATCGGAATCTGCGGATCGTACAGCAGGATCCCATCGTCCAGGCTGAGCCTTTCATCGGCTTCTACTTTGTCCCGAATCTCACGAAATCTGGCGGCTCGTTCGGCGGCATTCATATTGGCAGTGATAGCGACAGGAATTGGAAGGTGTCGACGCACGGTTAACCGAAAGATCTGTAATGAAGACAACTTACGAATTCAACCGGGCCAAGGTAAGCCGTCCGATCCAGCTACCGTGACGATCGGGAGCCGTGACGATCGGGAGCCGTGATCGAGGATCGAAACGGACGGCCGGCATTTGTGATGACTAAAGCCAAAGAATATCAATCGTTCCGGCCAACAGCAGAACGATGCTAATTGCGGCGTTGGCGTCAAAGAAGGCCTGATTGACTCGTTCCAGGTCGTTGGGGCGGACCACCGCGTGTTGTCGAACGACCAGACAGCCCACGACCATCAGGGCCGTCCAAAACAGCCAACCGAGACCGGTCTGCGGAGCCGCCAAAGGGAGGGCCGCCAGGAATCCGAGCATCACCAAGTGGGCAATCCGGGCAATTCGCAAACCGCCCGCGACGCCGAATCGAGCCGGAATGCTGTGCAGCCCAACCTCCGCGTCGTAGTCCGCGTCTTGGCAAGCGTAAATGATGTCGAATCCGGTGACCCAGGCGGCGACCGCGGCTGCCAACAGCGCCGGGGCGATCAAGTCTGATGGATGCCAGAGCGACTCGGGGCCGCGAATCGCAAGCCACGCACAAATGGGCGAGAGGCTCAGGGCCAACCCCAACCACAAGTGGGCAGCCGACGTGAATCGCTTCGCCAGGCTGTACCCGCAGAGAAAAAGAAGAACGGGTACGGAAAACCAGAGAGGAAGCGGATTGGGCAGGAACAGAAGCGTACTGGCGACGAATCCCATCGCACACAAGAGGGTAAAGTTTCGAACCTGCCCCTTGGAAAACACGCCGGCCGGGAGGTGGCGATTGGCTGTTCGCGGATTCGCCGCGTCAATCTTGGCATCCACCAATCGATTGAAGGCCATCGCCGCACTGCGGGCAAAGATCATGCATAGCAAGATCCCCAACAAGTCTTGCAACCGCAGCAGCGGTCGAACACCCGAAGGCAACGGTGTCGCCAACGCCATCACCGTTCCGAGGGCGGCAAAGGGGAGAGCAAAGATCGTGTGACTGAAACGAATCAGTCCCAGCCAGTCCCCAATCTTCTGACGCGACTTCTGACGCGACTTCTGAGGCGATGCAACAGGCTCACTCATCAACAGATCAATTGGAACGAAAACTCGAACAAGGGCCCAACGTCCGGAGAAACAAGTCAACCAACAAATCAAATCGAGACGTGTGTCAGC
>JARFQX010000661.1 GCA_029287555.1 Rubripirellula sp.
GGGCTTCTCGCCAAAGATATCGAGGATGCCTTCGAGCCGTCGTTGCCTTTCAGTTGGATCCTTGGTCTGCTCGGCGGCATCGACCAGGGCGATGACTTCACTGAGCCGCGGATCGACAAAGTCACTTGCGTCGGCCTTTGATAATCGCGTCGCCTCGTACTCCGCCAACTCGACCATTTCAGCCATCTTCGGATCGTCCATCTCGGGTGGAACTTCAAAAGCATTGAGCCATTGCTGCAGACGCTCGCTCGATTCGCGAGGCGTTTGCTCTCGATCGAGCATGGCTGCAAGAAACTGTTCCTCCACCACTGTCAGCGGAGCGATCCCTATGCTCGCCCGAGCGGAAAGCAGATTGGTCACAGCTTGAATGCGATCGGCCATCAAAGCATCGCGCACGGTCGTCGCGCGAGGGTCATCGGGAAAGCGATTCAGAAAGGCTCGCTTGGCGGTGGCGGTGGCGGTGGCGTCCTCTTCGGCCATGGCGTCGGCGTAGAGCTGGTCGGCGTTCGGTGGACGCATTGCCTGAATCAGCATCGCGGCACCCGCCACCAGGACCACCAGCATGCAGGTGATGCTGATCCAATGTGTCCAGGATCTCGCACCTTCTCCGTGGCCTCCAAACAAACTGGAGAGCGATTCTTTGTCGCTCACCGTTTGAAAATGTGTTTGGTTCTTTAGCGAGCCTCGCTTCGCAGCGGTGGGCGGAACCGTCTTGCTTTCGCGCGTATCGGAAACCTCGGTGGACTTGGTCCGGCTAATGGGGACGGGCTCGTCCGGCAGTGCAATTGAATCGTCGCCCGTACTGGTATCGATTGACGAAGATGGACGAATCATGGTTGGATCGTCGCTGACGTCTTGCATGCTACGATCTTTCGCAAGGCCTTCTCGGCGATGCTGGTTGACGTCGTTTGCTTGTGGTCCAACTTCGGTCCGTGAACCCTCATTCACAACCGTTCCCGCTTGCTGCAGGCCGGCTCGCATCGCCTTGAGCCGGTTCATGACCGCCAGTGCAGTTGGCGGTCGATCACCCGGTTCCTTCTGGAGCAGGTGGTGAACGAGCTCGACGAGTTCGCCGGGCAATTCCGGATTGATGATGTCGAGCGGCACCGGACGATCCCGCTTGAGCGACTCAATCACTTCCGTCGTATTCTTGCCGCTGAAAGGCGGCCGACCGGTCAGCATGGCGTACATCAGGCTGCCCAGCGCGTAGAGATCGGTTCGGACCGTAATCCCCGAGCTGGTGGCTTGTTCCGGTGCCATGAAATCGGCCGTTCCCAGCACCGAACCGACTAACGTTTGCTCACCGTCTCCGAAGATCTTGGCGATTCCGAAATCCACCAACTTCACTTGATCGTTTTGAGTCAGAATCAAGTTGGCCGGCTTGAGATCGCGATGAATCACGCCAATGTCGTGCGCGTGCTTCAACGCCGCGCAGACTTGAATGGCAATGTCGAGCGTTGCTCGCCAATCGATCCGCTTTTCCCGCCGGATGCGGGCTTGCAGCGATTCCCCCTCCACCAATTCCATCGAATAGAATAGTTGGCCTTCTTCTTCGCCAAAACCGATCAGGCGCACGATTCCTTCATGGCGGAGACGCTGCAGCGTCTTGACCTCGGAATCGAATCGGCGACGAAATTTTGGCTCGTCGGCGACGTGGGCAGCAATCAACTTGACCGCCACTGGTTCCTTGGTCTTTTCATGAACCGCGCGGTAGACGGTGCCCATTCCGCCGCGGCCAATCGTTTCACCAATTCGGTACGGTCCCAGGAATTCAAAGGGCGGCATGAGAGCAAACGAATAGGAGTAGAGAGACGTCGATTCGCAATTCACCATGCAATACCAGCCTGGGATTGACTGGCCGAGGACGGACGCGAACCTGGAAAACATTCTAAACACTCCAAGCCGATAGCACCTGACCCCGTCGGCGAATCCTCAATTCCCCTATTCTGCCTTTCTCCGTAAGATGCCGGCGATGAAGGATCACGAGCCGAATCAACCGATTCCCCTCCGGCCGATTGGGATTGCCTCCCTCCTGTCCGTCGTCCTGTTGTGGTTCGCTCAACCGCCGGCAGCGCTCTGGCCGCTGGCGATGGTCGCGCTTGCACCGCTCGTCCACCTGGTGACGCTGGCCCAGCCGATCTCTCGACGCGGATACTTGATCGTTTGGTCTGCCGCGTTTCTCTACTGGCTGGTCTCACTTCAAGGCTTGCGATACGCGCACTGGGCGATGCACTTCTGCTGGATCGCGTTGTCCGCCTATCTCGCCGCCTACCACCTGCTATTTCTCGCCTCGGCTCGGGCGATGGTATCTCGCAAGGTACCGCTCGTCATTGCCGTCGCGGTTGCCTGGACGGGCCAAGAGTGCCTGCGGGGCTATCTGTTGACCGGCATCTCCGCTTGCCTCTTGGGTCACACTTTGGCGGATGTTCCGATCTTGATTCAGGTGGCTGATCTGCTGGGCAGCTATGGGGTGTCGTTCGTTATTGCGGCGTTGAACGTGGGCATTTATCGAGCTGTCCGAGGCATCGCCGGCGGGCAATCCGTCCGCGGCTTTGCATGGAATGTCGTGGCGTTGGATGTCGTCGTGGCGGCGGTGTTGATTGGTTTGACGACGCTTTACGGTTCGATTCGGCTGCGGCAACCGCTTGGTGAATCCCTCGGCACGTTCGCCTTGGTTCAGCGAAGCGAGCCGGTTGAGTACGGCCAACCGATAAAACGTGAGTCCGAGATCTTTTCTGCCTACGCGACGGACACACTGGGGGCGGTTGGGCAGTTGGAGGAAGCAGTCGACGCCATCATTTGGCCCGAGTCGATGTTCACCGCTGGCAATCCCTGGATGATGGCCGATCGCGATGCACTTCCGCCGCCTAGTGTTGATCCGGGGGCACCTGTGATGACGCAGCAAGATCTGCAACGCGGCGTGGCCGAGAGCCGCGAGTACTTCTTACAGCGTGCCGGTTACCTGCTTGATGCGATCGCGTCTCAACGCCCCGGGAAAGCCAGGCCACACCTGATCGTCGGTTCGGGCGTGGTCCATTACCGGCGTCGACCAGAGATCTACTGCGGGGTCATTCACATTGGCTCGAACAAAGAGGTCGCGGATTGGTACGGCAAGACGCATCTGGTGATGTTTGGCGAGTACATTCCGATTTTGCCTCACCTTCCAGGACTCAAACGACTCGTGCCGCCCGGGTTGGGTCTGGCGACCGGACCGGGACCGAAACGTTTTCGGCTCGGCGACACGGTGATCTCGCCGAACATCTGCATTGAGACGGCCGTCGAACGGGTGACGGTCAACCAGTTGAGTGAGCTTCGGCAGAGCGGAGAGGCGGCGGATCTGGTCGTGACGGTGACCAACGACGGTTGGTTCGATGATTCAAGCGTCATCGATCATCACCGTCGTTGTGCCCAGCTGGTGGCTGTTGGATGCCGTCGGCCCATCCTCTCGGCGGCTAACAACGGACCCACCGTGTGGATTGATAGTCGCGGGCAAATCATCGAAAGCATCGAGCAAGGTGGCGAAGGTGTGTTAATCGCCAAACCTGAAAAGGATTCACGCACCAGTTGGTACCTGCGGATCGGTGACTGGCCCGCCCGAGCCTGCGCGCTGGCAAGCATACTCGCCCTGCTGTGGCCCCGAATCAAGTCACCATCGCCGAAGAGTAAAGACTGACTCCCCACTGCCCCACTGCCCCACTGCCCCACTGCCTAACTGCCCCACTGCCTAACTGCCCCACTGCCTAACTGCCCCACTGCCTTTCCACCGCCTCACCGAATCTGCTGCCCATCGGCTTTGTAAAGCGGCATGTGTCGA
>JARFQX010000696.1 GCA_029287555.1 Rubripirellula sp.
GGATCCATGTATTCACCGCGAGCTTTCCTTCCCATGAGTTGCCCCCTTCTCAAGGAATGAGTTTCAGCGTGATGAGCGAAGAGCTTAGCCAAAGGCGCGGAGATGTCAAATTTATTGCTAGCGTCGGCTGGATCGCCCAGACGTTGCCTGTCCCCTTTCGTTCCTGTTGCCTGTCCCCTTTCGTTCCCTTTCGTTCCTTTCGTTCTGATCCTGGATCGGGTCTATCGGCAAGCGGAAAAGCGGCTAGCGGCCGATCCCGCGAGGTACGAGTTTCATTACATCTCGGTTGCGGCGTTGCTCACGAGGACGTTGCTCGTCACCGGGCCGATCCGCCGCGGGACCGGTCCTGGGCATGGCGTGCTCGTTCGAGTTGTTCGGTGACCGTGTCGAGCAACCCGAGGGACTCCGCCATCTCGCCAATCGTTGTCTGCGGATCGTTCGACCAGAAGATTCCCTGATCCTCCGACTCGGAGTAGCGGTAACCGACGCGGTCTCCAAAAGCCTCGCGAAACGCCTCCCCATTTCGAAGCTTCGTCGACCACGGAAGCAGGACGTAGCTCAAGTCAATCTCGTGCACCATCGTCGCCTCCGGCTCTCGGATCTGTGCTACCACCAATCCGGTTCCCGGTTCAAAGATCGAAGCGTTATTACGAAACGTCGATGAGACCACCCAGTACTCGTGCGTCGCCGCATACATGGCCGGACGTGTTAACTGCGGTGACTGGGTCGGAAACAGGACCAGTTCCGCCCCCTTCTCCTTCAACACCTGCCAGCCCTCGGGAAAGTTGATGTCGTAACAGATCTGGATGCCGACGCGGCCGATATCCAGATCGATCACGTTGTATTCTCGGCCTGGCCGCAAGCCTCCCTCGAAGACTCCCTTGCCATCTTCTCTAACCCGATCGAGCACGGGGTGAACCTTGTCGTAGCGTCCCGCCAGTTGCCCCTTCCGATCGATGACAATCGCGCTGTTGGCGCACGTCGGCCCGTCGTCTCCATCGCGAAACACACCGCCGACAACGATGTTGCATTGGTATTGCTTTGCGAGCCTGCCAAGCCCCTTTTCGATGGCCTCTTCCACCGGTACCGCGACATCGATCGCTTTCCCTTCCTTTCCAGCTGTGACGCCGTATTCCGAGAAGAGCGCGAGATCGAGACTCCGGCCATACTTCTCCTTCGAGTCCCGAGACATTTCGTCTAGCAGTTGCTCAATCTGCCGAAGTCGAGCATCCAGCCCTGGGTAGTCGCTGTACCACGGCGTCATTGTTGTTCCAATGATGACCTTCCGTGGCAGGCGATCGTGAATTGGCGTTTGGCTCGAACCCAATTCGTTTTCCTCGCCGAAGGCCGCCCAGGGGGGCAACGCCAGACCAAGAAAGAGCAAAACCACCCACCCAACTCTTGATCGCCTCATTTCGTTCGCTCCAACACGTGATGCCATGTGCGTCTTCCGGGCTTTGAATATACACGTATTGACGACACGACACGACGCGAAGTCGCATCGCATTCGCCGACATCTGGTTCCGCGACTCAGGCTTTACGCTTGGCTTATTCTGATCCGGGAGATTCGCCGAGCACTCGATCGAGCACGGAATCGAGCCAGCGCTTCATGTCGGGTGTGAGCTTTTCAAATCCTCGGCTCGAGCGAGGCTGGCCCAGGGCGTGACGCATGGCGTTGTGCATCAAGTAGCGTCCGCTGGCGACATCCATGTGGATCTTGTCGCGGTACAAGTCAGCAACGTCCGCGATCGGAGCTTGTCCCGCAGCGATGTCTCGCTCGACCTGTTGCAGCAGGTCCATCGCTCGCGTGCGTTCAAACGTGCGATCCGGATGTTTCCTGCGAAGCGCCTTTAGCAAAGAATCGAACCAAGCTGGACCATGCGACATGGAAGCCGCAGGCGATCGCTGAACCGAGGCCCATTCCTCAGCTCGAGACGCCGATCGCGCCCAACCCGTGTGGATGACAACCCGTGCCTCGGGTTGCTGCTGAATCAACTTGGAGATGGCTGTGACGTCTTCCTCAAGAGTCGAACCGTAGTGGACCTGGATTGCAAGCACTTCGTACTTTTTCTGCTCCAGCGCCCCGGGCCAAAGCGTGGACGATTTGACACAGGGTTCGTCGGGATTCGCCACCATGTAGGGCAGGCTCTTGCCGCAGTCGACATGCCATTGAGTGTCGCCGTCAAGCTGGGAGGGAACCGTGTCCCAGGTGAGCGAGTTGCCGATCAGAAAAAAGCTTCGCCGTTCTTGACCGGAACGTGACTGGCCTTGTTCTTGGGCGGTTGCCCGGACCGTTGTCCCAAGCAAGACCAGAAACAGGCAAAGTGCCGAGGCGTTTAGTTTCATTGATCGATCAAAATTGTTGGCGTGTCAACAGAGGAAAGTCGCCCACGCAACGTTTATAGCATCTATTGGATGCAGCAAGCTGACCCGTTTGAAGGCACTCGTTTGGCTCGGCGCAGTTTTCTCGCAAGTCGGACCAGAGCTCTGAGCAGATCGCTGCGGACCGATTTCGCTGCCACATGTAGGCTAAAGCACGAAGGATGACGGCAAGATGAGGCACGAAAGGAGGATATCTCACCTTTGCCGTCTCCGATCGGCTCTGCCGTTTCGTTGACGTTGACGAAACGAACCAAACGGACAGGCTCTCCTGGCGGTTGCTAGGGGTTCGGTACCAGCACGACGGCGCGTTCGTCAAACAGATCCGGCGTCAGTGCGTACCCGGCCAACCAGCCTGCGTTGCTGATCGCTCCAATCCACTGCAGGTTGAGGTCGGAGTTGGGTTGGTTGGTGACCTTCTCAAGGTCAATCGTCTGACCACCTCGCCATACCACTTCGGCTCCCAATCGATCGATGATCGGCGTCCCTTTCGCTCGATAGATATTGACTTCGCCGACAACCTGAACCGAATTGATGTCGGCGGCATCATTGAGATCGTTGGCCTGTGTGTTTGTTGTTGCGTGACGACCGGTGTCGACGAGGTAAGGCATGTCGATCAACGCGCCGCCAGCGGTCAGCAGGTAGGTCTGGGGGCCATCTGGGCGGTATTCTCCGCATATGTCGCCATGCTCATTGATCGCGGTTGCAGACTGGAGAGGAATGTCGCCGATCCACAAGGCCTCCGCATTCGAGGCAGATAAGTGCGTGCCATCCCAAGTGAGCTGCCAGCGATACGCCTGATCTTGGATCGTCCCGACAACGGTACCCGCATCATTGACATCGGGGGCCCACGCATCGATGTCGGCTCCAAGTACTGTGGGACCAACGGGCGTGCTATCGGCCTGCAATCCCCATGCAACAATCGAGCGTTCCGTGTCACTGCTGAGCCAACCGACCACGAGACCGTGGTTATTGATTTCAACCGCAATCGCATCACCGACAAATGCGGTCGGAACAGGAAGTTCGATCGGAGATTCCAGGAAGCTGGGCCATGCCATCGGCCTGAGAGTTCCCATCGTGCCCGCCGAACCCACGATGATTCCGTCGTCATTGATGTCGTTCGCTGCGGTAACCGTGGTCGACGAATCCGCACCATCCGGAAGTAACAGTGCCTCGGCAACAAAGGGTGTTCCGGATGCGTCCAACGCCCAATAGTGTGCATCGCCCGCGGAGACGCCGACGACTTCCATGCCAACCAGTTCCCCTGCCTCGTCGCGCAATTCATGCAGACCCTCAGCATAGCCGATCCCGTTGAGCGACCCCGAGCTGTCCGCAAGCGGAACCATCACATATCCGCTTCCGCCGCTGTCACCGCCTCCGCCGTTGCCTCCACCAGGCTTGTCCTTGGGAGGTTTCGCGAGGGCCGGTGTCACAGCAATCAGGCCGATTGCCAGAAAGAACGCACTCACGATTAATCTTCGGAAGCACATCGCAGGAATCTCCGTGGGAAGGTTAAGGTCCGCGATAAACTTCTGTGACTCATTACCCGGGCGCGCGGACACGTCCGCTCGAGTGGAGGCTTTGCGGCCGGTGGTTGGTTCGTTGGCGCGAGTGGACCACCGGCCGGCTTTTGTTTTGTTGGCTCGGTTTGTTGGTTCATGGCAATCGGATCGTGCAAGACGAGCCGCATTCGCAGTCGCGGAGCGACAATGTTCGACAGCCTGGGACGTCAGTCCCAGGAAGATAAACCCGAACAAACCGTGGGTTGCGACGATGGCCGTATCTGTATCTCAAACATACGCGGACAGCGTGCACTGCCGGACGACAGCCATCGTCGTTCCACGACTCGCCATGTGGAATGGTTCAGCGGTCCTGGGACTGACGTCCCAGGCTATCGAAAAACGTGCCTCCGGCACTTGGTCGATGTGTTGCTTCGGAAACGGGTTTGAGCATCGCCATTGACTTCATCTGGTGCTACTGTTTCATGTCGGTTCGTCTGACTTCAGCTTGTTGTAATGGAGTGCCCAGGGCCTCATGGGCTTCTTGCTGGAGCCTTCGGAGCCGAGCCGGGCGGGTTCCGATTTGTGTCTATTAAGTAATGCGACAACGCCTGGCGAATTTCTCACCCGGTGGGGACGAATTCGAAAAATTCTCTGTTACGCCGAAGGCGTTACATTCCACAGCCCAGGGTCGCGAAGCAGCGCAGTCGCCGTGCGCAACCCCGGGGTGCCGAATTACGGAAATCCTCACGGAGGGAGGGTGAAGTTGGACGCGGTAAACGTCGTGCCGAACAGCATTGCGTCTGACTCCTTTTTCGTCTCATTTTCGTGTTCATTGGTGAGATTCGTGGCTGAGCCTCTTCCATTCTTCCGTAGCCCCGGAAAAGAGAATGCCACGAAGAACACGAATGCGCACGAAGACGGAGATCTGACTCAATACTGTTCTGCCCATCCAGCTGGGAAGGAAGTGGAGGCGTTGCGGTCGGTGAGTGTTAGTTGGCGCGAGTGGCTCACCGGCCGGCTTTTGTCGTGAGGCGTCACTAATGATGGTGCGTGATCGCCAAGACAAGTCCTGGTATACGGTTGATGATTCTGGGCAGTTGCAACCTCCAATTTTGCGTCGAGTTCTTAGCCTGATCACGCGGGGCAGCTTGTACCTGGATATGGATTGCACATGGCCTCGTGCGGAGCATGGCTCACTTGTGCTCGAACGACGCCTACGGGGATACCGGGATTGCGATGAATGCGTAGGGCGAGCCATAGCCAATGATGTCGCCGAAGGCGTTGACCGCCTGGGCACGATCAAGGGACGCCAGTGGCGAGTCCACCTCCAGGTAATCGTCCAGGTAAGTCAGCGAGCCGTCGATTCCGTCCCAAATACAAGCTCTCCCGATTGCACCAAGGCTCGTGTCTTCACGCGCCTCACCCACAATCAGACCGCTGTCGCTGATGTCAAAGGCGATAGCTACGGGGACGCTGTTCTTCCCCTTCCCGCGATCGAGAATCGAGATGGTATCGCCAGACCAAACCAAGGCGTCGACTCCAGAGCGAACATACCGTCGGCCGCAAAACAGACCATTGTTGTTGATGCCCATGGGCTCACCGTCTCCCTTCGGGATCGTCACAACGGAAACGGTGCCGTCAGGTTGCGATTGGACTTCCCACAGAAACGCGCCGCCTTCCCCCGACACCGGGGAGCCGCGGTAACCAATAACCTGCGCGATACCAAACTCGTC
>JARFQX010000772.1 GCA_029287555.1 Rubripirellula sp.
TTCAAGCGAGACGGATCGACCGTCACCGTTTCGGTAGCGGTTGATCCGGCTGCCAAGTCCGGTGATCTGTCCTGGTTAGATGCCATGGTGTGCTTGCCCAAAACGGGGGATGCCCATCATTGTTGTCGCGGCCTGCCTCAAGTGTCGAGAAGCCGGCTAAGTGCGTCCGTTCCCTATTCTTTCGGATGATCGAGTGGATTTGATTGACCGGTCCGGCGTCCTCGCTACGATAGTGTCACATCCCTGGGACAGCAGAGCTGGCCCGGGAAGTCACGCGGAATGAGTATTGCCCCACCCGTTCCGCGCTGTTTTGGAGTTCCTACGGGTTGCTGCCCCACCCCGTGGGAACTCCATTTTTTTGCGCTATCGACATCGTGTCTCTTCGTTGATCGTGCCTCTTTGTTGATCGGGTCTCTTCGTTGATCGGGCGAAATGAACATGCCGCAAAAAGTTGGTCTGATTCTCACTTCATGCGTGACATGAAAAAACGGCTATGCGTTCGACGCCGCGTAACGGCCTTGCAGTGATTCCACTTCGAGGGGCGCTTCGCGGGTCGCCCGCATCGCGCGAACCGCAGCCTCCGCAGCCGCGATGGTGGTGATACAGGGCACACCGTGCTGGACAGCGGCGGCCCGAATGCGTCCCTCGTCGGTGCGAGCCCCTGTGCCGCTCGGCGTATTGAGAATCAGCTGCACATCACCATTCTTGAGGTAATCAATCAGGTTGGGATGTCCCTCGGCGATCTTTTTGACTCGTGTCACTTTGACTCCCTCTTGCTCGAGCCGGGCCGCCGTCCCCGAGGTGGCGAGCAACTCGAAACCGAGCTCGTGTAGTTCAGTCCCGAGCGCCTTGGCGGCATCCTTGTGGCCAGCCATCAGACTGATGAAGATCTTGCCACTCTCGGGTAACACGCTCCCAGCAGCAATTTGACTCTTGGCGAAAGCGAGTGAAAACTTCTCGCTGATTCCCATCACTTCGCCCGTGCTTCTCATTTCCGGACCGAGCACAATGTCGACACCGGCGAACTTTCGAAAGGGGAACACGCTTTCCTTGATGGAAACATGTCTGGGTATCGGTTCGGTGGTGACCCCGAGCTCTTGCAATGACATGCCGGTCATCACCTTGGTGGCAATGTTTGCCACCGGGACACCCGTCGCTTTCGCCACGAATGGCGCAGTCCGGCTCGCCCGCGGGTTAACCTCCAAGACATAGAGCGTCGCTTCGGAATCATTAGTCTTGATCGCGAACTGGATGTTCATCAAACCGACGACGTGAAGCCGCTTGGCGAGCTTGGCTGTCGCCTCGCGAATTTCCTGCAGAATCGGCTGCGTCAGACTGAACGGCGGGATCGCACAGGCGGAATCGCCCGAGTGCACGCCGGCCTCTTCAATGTGTTCCATGATCCCCATGATCACACAGTCGGTGCCGTCGGACACCGCGTCCACGTCAACCTCGGTTGCATCTTCGAGGAAGCGATCGATCAGGACCGGTTGTCCGTCGGCGACAACGAAGGCCTCGGCCACGTAACGATCGAACTGGGCCTGGTCGTAACAAATCTCCATCGCTCGTCCGCCCAGCACAAAACTGGGACGGACCAATGCCGGAAAGCCGATTTTCTTTGCTTCGCGCCGCGCCTCGTCCATGTTGCGGGCGATTCCACTCGGTGGTTGCCGCAACCCCAACTCATCGATCAAACGCTGGAAACGCTCTCGGTCTTCGGCTGTTTCAATCGTGTCGACGCTGGTTCCGATGATCGGCACACCCGCCTGCTGTAGTCCCCGCGCAAGATTGAGCGGAGTTTGCCCGCCGAATTGCACGATCACGCCGTCAGGCTGGATCGCATCGCAGATGTTCAACACATCTTCGATCGTCAAGGGTTCGAAGAAGAGGATGTCGGAGGTGTCATAATCGGTACTGACCGTCTCCGGATTGCTGTTGACCATCACGCTCTCGTAACCGATCTCGCGAAGCGCGAAGCTGGCATGGCAACAGCAATAATCAAACTCGATTCCCTGGCCAATTCGGTTCGGTCCACCGCCCAGAATCACCACCCGCTTCTTGTCCGACCTGGGTGGAAGTTCATCCTCGGCCTCGTACGTGCTGTAGTAATACGGAGTGTAGGCTTCGAATTCTGCCGCGCAAGTGTCCACGCTCTTGAACACGGGACGAATCCCAAGCTCCAGACGCCGAGCCCGCACTTTGGACTCCGTCGACGACGTGATTTTCGCCAACTGTCGATCGGAAAATCCATGTCGCTTCGCCTGCCACATGTCGTCTCGCGTCATCGCCTCGAGCGAACCGATGGCAATCAAGCGGTCCTCTTCCTCGACGATTTGGGCGAGGTGATCGAGAAACCAGATGTCGATATTGGTCAGGGACCGAATTTCGTCGATGCTCATCCCCGCCTTGAGGGCGTAACGGATATAGAAGATCCGCTCCGCTCCGGGAGTTCCAAGTTTTGCCTTGACCTGATCGATATCGGGCTGCAGATCGGTGCCCCAAAGGTCGCGGTTGTCGCTTCCGAATCCGAACGCGCCCACTTCCAAACCGCGGAGCGCTTTCTGGAACGATTCACGAAAGGTCCGGCCGATCGCCATCGTTTCACCGACACTCTTCATTTGAGTGGTCAGCGTCGCGTCGGCTTCCGGGAATTTCTCGAAGGCGAACCGTGGCATCTTAGTCACGACGTAGTCAATCGTCGGCTCAAAACAGGCCTTGGTCTTTCTGGTGATGTCGTTGGGCAATTCCCAGAGTCGATATCCGACCGCCAACTTGGCGGCGATTTTGGCAATCGGGAATCCCGTCGCCTTGCTGGCCAAGGCACTTGAACGACTGACCCGTGGATTCATCTCGATCACGATCATCCGGCCGGTCTCCGGATTGATCGCGAACTGAATATTGCTGCCCCCCGTTTCCACTCCAATTTCGCGGATCACCGCCAGCGAGGCGTCTCGCATTCGCTGGTACTCTTTGTCCGTCAATGTTTGCGCCGGAGCAACCGTAATCGAATCTCCCGTGTGCACGCCCATCGCATCGAAGTTCTCGATACTGCAGATGATCACGACGTTATCATCCCGGTCGCGCATCACCTCCATCTCATACTCTTTCCAACCGATGATCGATTCTTCAATCAGGACTTCCGTGACGGGTGATTGATCGAGTCCGTTCTGCACCAGCGCGTCAAACTCATCACGGTTGTACGCGATTGCCGAACCGCTACCTCCCATGGTGAAACTGGGACGCACCACCGCCGGCAAGCCGACTTCCTTGAGCGCCGCTCGGGCTTCTTCCAACGTATGAACCGTGTAGCCTAGGCAGACATCCAAGCCGATCTTCTCCATCGCCTCCTTGAATTGGTCCCGCTCCTCGGCCTTGGCAATCACCGCCGCGTTGGCGCCGATCATCTCCACTCCATACTTCTCCAACACCCCGTTGGCTTGGAGATCCATCGCACAGTTCAATCCGGTTTGGCCTCCCAAAGTGGGCAGTAACGCGTCGGGCCTCTCCTTGGCGATAATCTTCTCGATCATCTGCCACGTCAGCGGCTCAATGTAGGTCGCATCGGCCAGCCCCGGATCGGTCATGATCGTGGCCGGGTTGCTGTTGACCAGCACCACCTCATAACCTTCCTCACGCAGTGCCTTGCACGCCTGGGTGCCCGAATAGTCAAACTCACAGGCCTGTCCAATCACGATCGGACCGCTGCCAATGATCAGAATCTTCTTGATATCGTCGCGACGAGGCACGTTGGTTCTTTCAACAAGACGGAGGCGGAAATCGTTGGGAATCTTCGGCAAACCGGCAAGGAGATTGTCGGTCGCCAATGCAGAAACGAACCGCGGCGAAGGCGTTGGAAAGCACCTCGTCGATTGTTCCCGGCAAATTGCCGCAGAGGATAACAAAAAAGAGGTCGATGGTAGAGGACGCGGCCAATCGATCTGACCGAACGGGCTCGGCGCGGCGTCCCCACCAAGCAGGCCCGGGGCTCCCCACGGTTGATCCACTCAACGAGCGCGCCGTTTACCAGAAAGTTGGCCCGCATCGCTGACGAAAACGCCCTGCGAAAACGCCTCAACCCGATTCTCCAGGATCGATTGTCGCCTTGGGAATGCGTCCCAGCCGACGCGTCCGCCGCGCCAACCCGTAACGCCAAACGAACCCCGAGGCGATCAGG
>JARFQX010000802.1 GCA_029287555.1 Rubripirellula sp.
AGCGAAGCAATCTTTCGACCGGTGACGCTCATCGGCAACGTTGCCAATTGTTTGAGGGATACGAAACGCCACGGCGGCGGGGGGTTCAACACAGGATCCGTCCAGGATGCCTCGTGAACGTGAAGCTCAATGCGATACCGAGTGACTCCGTGGCGAATTGTCGCGATGCGGGATCCAACTTCAAATGACACCCCAACCTCGGCCGAAAGTCCATCCGCGGCCGCGCCTACCGACGCAAACGAATGCTCGGTCGTTCGAGGAAAGTCCCACAGTCCGGCCCAACGACGCCCCTCCGGTAACTTCCTTACGAGGTAGCGTCGAACACGGCGTCGCTCGGCACGGGACGACCGGGCTCGCACCTCAGTCGGTTGGGCAATCACGATCGCGTACTCGGTTCGATCTTCATAGTTGACCTGTGACACCTTGCCCGGGATCACGTCCTGCAAGCCGGCTTGTCGAGCGCGACACTGGCCTGAAACCGGACAGTGATCGCAATCGGGCGCGGTGGGACTGCAGACCAGGGCGCCGAGTTCCATCGCTGCCTGGTTGAAGGCACCAGCCCCCTTGACCGGCAACATTTCTTCCGCGACCTGCCACAGCAAGTTTGTCGCGGCGCGATCGGTCGGAGGCGACTGGAGCGCTATCCAGCGACTGAAGACCCGCTGGGTATTTCCTTCGAGGATCGGCAGTCGCTTGTCGCCCGAGATCGAAAGAACCGCACCGGCTGTGTAGCGGCCAATTCCAGGCAAGGCGATCACCTCATCGAATGTCGTGGGAAACTCTCCATCATGCAAGTCGACAATCTGCCGCGCCGCGGCGTGCAGGGAACGGGCTCGGCGGTAGTAACCGAGACCTTCCCAGTGCGAAAGCAAGGCCTCGGGATCCGCCTCGGCCAGAGCACGGACGTCGGGAAACGACTTCAAGAATCGTTGGTAGTAGTCGATGACCGTTGCGACCTGGGTCTGCTGCAGCATCACTTCACTGACCCACACGCGGTACGGTGTGGGGTCGCTTCGCCAGGGCAGGTCACGGGCGTGCCTGCGGTACCAGGCCAGCAGACGGCGTCGCACTGTCTTGCGCCAATCGGCTTCGCGCCAACATTCGTCATGTTGGGGAGGGGAAACGGGGCGGCGGCGTGATCGGCCGGTTGCCGATTCCTTGCCGGCGTTTGGCAATGTCACTTTTCCTCGAGTCTTTTTAATCGGACCTTCACGCGATGAATCTGCTCGCCACCACCGCGACGATAATGCACTTGGACTTCATCGCCCTGGTTGAGTTCGTTGATCGCTACTTGAAGGTCTCGAAACCGCTGGATCTCGGCATCACCAATTTGCACGATGACATCATTTGGAAGCAAGCCGGCCGCTTCCGCCGCGCCATTGGGAACGATCGTATTGATCTCGCAACGATCAAGAAAATCACGACAGGTGACACCGAGAAATCCCCCTTTTCGATGAGCGATTTGCAGGCCGGGGAATTGCTGTTGCAGCTCCTCCGCTTTGGCAGCGGAAATCCCGGTTCCCATCAAATTCAGCGAGCCTCGGATCGGGATTGCCGCTAGCAAGTCGATTTGTCGATCGGAAAGCTTGGCGTAGCGGAAGTCGAGGCTATCCAAACGTTCAATCCTCGTTAACGGCTTGAGCGCATCGTCGTCGACGGCCCCATCGACGATGACCAAAGATCGCAGGCCGGGAATTTGCGCAACAAATCGAAGCACCTCTGGCGTGACCGCCGGGTCCCGAACTCGCGCCGCATCGACCCCTTCGAGCCAAGCAAGCCACGGCAGTGAGGCGACGTCACCGTTCCAATGGTCATCGATATCCACGACGGTTCTCGGATGCGGTGTCGCGTTGATGACGAAATCGCGCAGAAGCTTGACCTCGATCCCCGCCTTGGCGAGTGCAGTGCGTGCTTGGGCGTGACGCTGCGACCGTATTTCACGAGTGGCTTCGAGAGCCACGGAGGAGGCCCGCCCCGCAGTTTGGTTGGCCAGCGTCGAGAGCTGATCGTAGACGCCGCCGTCCTGCTCCGGCGGCCGGGCGATGGCAATTTCCACCAAGGCGGCGGCGGCCCGTTCCACGACCTCCAAGTCGCCACTGCGAATCGCCTGGGCCAAGGCGTTGACCGCTTCAGGCCCGGCCGCGACCAGATTCTTGCTGGCCGACTCACGCCGAAGGTATTGATCGCTGCCGAGCTGAGTGATCCAGTACTCGATCGACTTCTCGCCAGACGCTGCACCGGAAGATGACCTCGGTTGGCCCGGCGGTGTCTCTTGAGCCCAAGCAGAGCTCACGTCGAAAGTTGCGAAAAACGCCGCTGCGATCAGGAAGAACGACGCATGGGCCAGACTTCGTTGCTGGAATATCTTCATCCGATTCAACGTTCCAAGGCGAAGGAATTGGCGGTCGAAGTAATTGACGGTCGAAGTAATTGACGGTCGGGGCGTTGGCGGACCAGGCTCTCCCAGACTCGGCGACAGCGGCTTTGCTGATCATCGTATTTGGCGAACATGACCTCGCAGTTGGCGATCACGGGTTCGCGTTGGGAGCCCAGACCGCGACGGATTCTATTCTACGATTCAACAAGCCACGTCACTACAGGCGGCTTGAAGACTCGATCTCGGCCAGTACTTGTCCGGTGGCCACTTGGTCGCCGACCGCGACATTCAAGCTTTGGACTCTGCCATCGACCGGCGTGGAGACTTCCATTTCCATCTTCATGGCCTCGAGAATCAAGATCGCTTCGCCCGCTTTGACGCGTTCGCCCGATTTGACCAACACCTTGTAGACGGCACCAGGCATTTGAGACTTGACTTCCGTCACTTCGCCGCCGCTCGATTGCGGGCCCGACGGGCCGGCCGGACCGGTGGCTTGAGGCATGATGCCGACGCGAAAGACCTTGCCGTCGACGGTAACCATGTTCCCCTCAAAGGCCATGAAAATATCTTTGCCATCGACCGAAACGAGGTACTCGGCCGGCCCGCCACTGGCCGCCGGGGCAGCCGGTGCTGCGGTCGTCGTCGCTTCGGCGGCCGCAGACTTGTCGACTTTGCGAACCCCCACTTCCGCCTCGCCCTTGAGAAAGCGGATCCCCTTCTCCTTGCAGGCGGCAGCGATGAAAATATTTTCGTCGGTCGTGGGTAGACCTGCTTCCTCGAGAGTCTTTTTGGCCGCAGCGACGCCCTTGGATGGGTCGGCATCGTTAAGCGTCAAGACCTTTTCGGTCGTCGGCGGCAAGCCCAGCTGTTCCTCGGCAAGTTTGACAACATCGGTGGCCGGCGGGACCGGTGTTTTCCCGAAGTAACCCAGAACCATTTTGCCGTAGGGCTCAGCGATCTTCTTCCACGGGCCAAACATCACATTGTTAAATGCCTGCTGGAAATAGAACTGCGAAACGGGCGTGACCGAGGTGCCGAAGCCG
>JARFQX010000805.1 GCA_029287555.1 Rubripirellula sp.
TCGAGAGGCCTGTGATGAGCAGGGCATTGACCGGCGCATTGATCGGTCTGATTTCAGGAGTCGTCCTTGCGATGATGTTCCCACCACGCCAGCGACTCATCCCGCCGGCGGGAACTCTTTCACAGGCGCCCGCTGTGATTGGTATGCCAGCGCCAATTCTTGGGAGCGTGCCGATGCTGCCCCAAACCGCGCTTTCGGAATCCGAGCCCGATATCTCGCAACAGCCGGTCGGCGCCCTCGAGTACTCGCCCGTCGCCCCAACGCTTTGCACCGTGAGTGCTCCCTATGGTCGTGAAGCGGAAGGGTTTAACGCTCTTCGAGCGACCCTGCTCAACGGCCAGGCTGCGGCAGGCCACCGGATCATCCAGTTCACCAGTGCTGCGCCTGGCGTCGGCAAATCGACTGTCGTTGCCAACCTGGCCGTATCAGCAGCCAGATCCGGAAAGAAAGTACTGCTTGTAGATGCCAACCTGAGACATCCAAAGCTGCATGCCTTGTTTGGACTCCCCGGGTCCCACGGGCTTGGATGGCTACTCGAGCAGATCTCGCTGCCGGACCTCGACGAAGACCAAGTCAATCGAATGGACGAGGTCATGCAGCCGGGACCGGTCCCCGATCTCTCGATCATCGTGGCCGGAGAAACGCGGGAGAGCCCATCGGAACTGCTGGCTGGTGAACGCGTCGAGACACTGTTTGCCGCAGTCCGCGATAAATTCGATCTGATACTCGTTGATTCGCCGCCGGTTCTCGCCGTTCGCGATTCGCTCGATTTGGCAAAACGTTCCGACGCCCTTGCGGTCGTCGTGAAGTCAGCACCGGACGATGTAGAGCAGGCGACGCACGCAACGAATCTGTTGGCAACCGTGAATGCCAACGTCATCGGGGTTGTCATCAATGCCGTCGACGCGTCTGCGCCGTATGGATCGGGCTATCGGGTCTATCCAGCCCATTACGGACTCCACATTGGATCGGGCAGGGCGGATCAAGCCGAGTGACCGAGCGATGGTTTGCTGCGACCTTGCATGGACAATAAGGCCTTCACTTTCGATTTTTTTCGACGGAGCAATCGCCGATGACGGGTCTACGGCGAAGATGAGTGACCATGAGAGCGACCATGAAATTGTGCCGGGTCTTTGCCTGACATCGTCGGGACAGATTAGCGTCGATGCGTCCTTGGGAAACGTCTTGATTGAGCTGGCCTTGGAAATGGAAGAACCGACGGATCTTCCAGTGGATATTGAACACGTCGCGGCGGCCATCGTCCTCGCCGTTCGATCCGGCGAACTCCGCAGAGACACTCAGATCTCCGCCAAAGACCCCGCGCTGGTCAGGCTCCTCACCACTCACGTAAGAAGAGTATTCGAACAATTCGGCGACGAACTTGGTGGCGACGACTGACAAGCGTCTCGGAGCATTCGAAAGAAAAGGAAACGGAATGACACGTGATATCCCTGGACCGGGTGGCTCTTGGCTGTTAGGAAACCTGGCCGACTTCCGCGCCGGGATGCTTCCTTTCTTCGAAAGGTGCCGCCGCGATTACGGCACCGTTGTCGCGCTTCGGCTCGGGCCACGTCGGCTAATTCTTCTCAGCGATCCTTCTTTGATTGAAGAGGTGCTGGTCACGAAGAACAAGAGCTTCAAGAAGCACTTTGCGACGCGGTTGTTAAAGCCGGTCCTGGGAAACGGCCTGCTGCTGAGCGAAGGGAATCAGTGGCTGAGGCAGCGGCGGCTGGTTCAACCCGCCTTTTCTCGACGGTTCACCGATGAGTTTGTTCAGATCGTGAGGCTTCACACTTCTCGCCTGGCCGACACCTGGAGGCAGAACCCGCGTCGCGAACTGTATCACGACATGACCCAATTGACGGTCCAGATCGCGGCCCACGCCTTCCTTGGCATCAGCGACGCCAAAGACACCGAGGAAATCGGCGCTTGCCTTGAAGTCACCCATGCAGACTTCGAACGCCGCTTTCAGCAGCCCTGGAGCTTGCCAACGTGGATTCCGACGGCACCCAATCGTCGGCTTCACAGGGCAGTCCAGAGTCTCACGTCCATCATCGACCGCATGATCGACGAGCGGCGGAAAGATGCGGACGGTCGACACGACGCCCTATCGCTTCTACTGAGAGCCGAAGACGAACAGGGGGAGCGCATGCCCATTCAATTGCTTCGCGATGAAGTCATGACTTTGTTGCTTGCGGGACACGACACCACCGCCAACGGGCTGACCTGGACTTGGAGCCTGCTCGCCCAACATGACGGTGTCATGAGTCGCCTGAGGGATGAACTCAGGCATGCGAAGTCCGAGACCCATCCGCGAGACGAGGCTTCGTTCGCACGGAAGATCGTCAAGGAATCGATGCGTTTGTTTCCGCCGGTATTCGTTTTTGGACGCGAGGCGATCTCCGCCATGAATTTGGGGGATTATCCAATCCAAAAGGGCGACAGCATCCTGATGCCACAATGGGTGGTTCATCGCGATGCTCAATTCTTTCCTGACCCCTTGGCATTCGATCCGGACCGATGGACGACGGAATTTGAACGCGAGTTACCGAAATACGCCTACTTTCCTTTCGGCGGCGGACCACGCGTCTGCATCGGCAAGGAAGTGGCCATGGTCGAGGCGACCGGCGTCCTCGCCGCTTTGGCATCGGAGTTCGATGTCTCTCTGGAAGATCCAGCGGGATTGACTCCCTGGCCAACAGTCACGTTGCGACCCAAAGGCCCGGTGTGGGCTCACATCAGGCGGCGTAACGGATCGGTAACGACATCGAGGATCGAACGACAAACCGGGTCGGATGTATAGGACATTGTTCGCTGACGGTCGCCCTGATCGATCAGAACCAGTCCTCACGGTGGTTTATGCGAGGTGAGCGGCGGCGCCGCCTCCCTGGCCTCCGGGCTTCCATCAAGAAAATGCAGCCGACCGGGAGACAAAAACGAGACAATCACTCGCTCATGCTGTTCAAATGGGCTGTTCTCTCGATGCCGATTCGTGTGATCCAGACTCTCGTCATCTTCGTCGTGCATCGAATATCCAACAGGTGGAGTGTCATGAGCGAATCGGTTCAAACTGCCAGCCCCTCCGTTTTCAAAGACCGCAGCACAGGACTCATAATTTATGGATTCTTTCAGATCGCCTTGGGGGGTCTCGCCGCGCTAATGATTCCTCTGATGCTGGTCTCAATTAGGATGAGTCCGCCAGGAGGGGGCGGCGCGACGGTCAAACAAGTGATCCCGGCTATCGGCGTTTATGCGATCTTCGCTCTAACGTTTATCTGCCTAGGTGTCGGCTCCATTCTGGCTCGGCGCTGGGCGCGAGCACTGACTTTGGTGCTGTCGTGGATGTGGCTGGCGGTCGGAGTCGTTTCGCTGGCCATGATGGTTATCTGGCTTCCAAAGATCTCCAACCTGATTTCGGCTCAAGGTCAAGAATTGCCTCCCCAGGCATTGACGGTCATGTACGTCACGATGTTCGGCACTCTGGGCTGCATGTACCTGGTGCTTCCGGGGATCTTTATCACCTTCTACCAACGCGCCGACGTGAAGGCAACGTGCGACGCAAAGGACGCCAAGATTCGATGGACCGACCATTGTCCGCTTCCCGTGCTGTCGCTAAGCCTTCTGCTGGCCCTCGGCGCAACCTCGATTCTCTGGTCCGCGGGTTATGACTTTGTGACGCCACTATTCGGGGTCATCTTGAAAGGGATATACGGTGCGATCTTCTTTTTTGGCTTCAGCGCGGTTTTGCTCTATCTCGCCTGGGCGATCTACAAAATGAGGTTGTTCGCGTGGTGGGCGACGCTGGCTGCATTCGTCCTGTTCGGTTTGTCAACCATCGTCACCTTTTCACGAATCAGCCTGATGGATCTGTACCGAGAAATGGATTTTCCGGAAGACCAGCTGAAAACGATAGAAGAGGCAGGGGTTCTGGAAGTCAACGTTCCGCTGATCGTTGTCATCTACCTGGCCCTGTTCATCGGCTACATGCTGTGGGTCCGCACCTACATGGTTGCGGGATCCAGGCCGGCTTCGGATTCGGAAGCTTCAGGATGAGCGGCGGCGGCGTTCGCAAGAAACCTCTGACCTTGCCAGCAGAATCTTGAGAATCATCCCGTCGGCCGCAAACATGGGCGATTCGCTCCTGCATCACACGCGCAACGGACTCTCTCATTCCGTTTCGCGTGCTGCTTCCTTGAGAATGAGCCAACCTCCGCGAATGACGATCGCGGAAACCAACGCTCCCACGACCAAATCGGGAATCCGACTGCCCAGCAGGAGAACGAGACAACCGGACACAATGACGCCCGCGTTGGCGATCACGTCATTGGTCGAGAAGATCCAAGAGGCACGCATGTGAATGCCGCCCGACCGGTGTTTCGCCAGGAGCATGAGACAGAACACATTCGCAACCAAAGCAATGGTCCCAATCGCGATCATCAGGATGCTGACCGGATCACTTCCCAGGAGTAAACGTCTCAAGACCTCGACGACGACCCCAATACCAAGTGCGATCTGAACCCACCCGCTCGCGCTTGCGGCCCGAGACTGCAGAGCGCCCGATCGGCCGACGGCGTAAAGAGACATCCCGTACACGATCGCATCGGCTAACATATCGATGGAGTCGGCTAGCAGCCCCGTTGATTCAGCAATCCATCCGATCGCCGCCTCGATCACGAACATCACGCCGTTGATGACCAACAACAACCAGAGTGTTTGCCGTTCCAGATGCTCAAGATCATCTCCGCATCCGCATGCGTTCATTGAGTAGGCGATAGGTGGTTAGGCTGTAGGCATTTAGGAAGAGCTTTGGCATCGGTCGCCTCTTGGCTGTCTGCCGCCTGAAAACATGCAGCCTCGCTCCCGATTATCTTAGCAGTTCTTAGAACAACGAGCGGATGAAGCACGCGCGAGTGGCGCTGAGTCTCAGGAAGAATGATGACGCCGAAAAGCTTTTCTTGCGTCCCCGTGTCTCGTGCGTCTCCGCGTATTTGTTTCTTCATTCGGGGAGGAATGCAGGTGCCAACCTCACTAGACGAGGCGCGACCGTTCATCCATTAATTCTTGACCTGCGCTCACGAGATCCTCGACGGCCCCGGGGTCACCTGGCTCAGCCAAGTCAATCTTGTGAACGCTTTTCGGAGGTCGCTTTTGCAGTGCTTTGGCATACGACTTGTCGTAGTACTCAAGCAACGTATCGCAGAGCGAGGGCCAGTCCTCTCGGACAATCGCATCCAGTGCGGCTTGCGTCCTCAAGCCACCTAATCGCTTCCTGATGCGCTGCGCAGACGCGGACAATTCGTCGGCGGGCAAGTCCCCGTACTCGTTAATCAGAAACTCAATGCGATCCTGGCGATTGGCATCGACGTAGACCACCGGGGCCTGTGACATTTGTTGCCAAACGTCGGCGGGGATCAGCACCTTGCCAATTCTTTGGCTTTCCCCTTCAATCCAAACCGGCTCGCCGGGATCGAGTTCACGCCACTGCAGGAACAAATCGTTCTCGAACTGCTCGACCGTCGGTTGCTCGAGACCCGGAACACCGCCAAATACGCTCCCACGGTGTCCCGCAATACCCTCCAGATCGATTACCTGCTGACCGGCTTCACGAAGCGACTGCAGTAGTTTTGTCTTACCCGTCCCCGTGGGACCGGCTAACAGAATGATTTCCCGGCGCTGTTGAAAACAGTGGTGTGCCTGTCGGCGAAATGCCTTGTAGCCCCCTTCGAGCACGACGGGATCGAGCCCGCAATCGGCGCACAACCAGGCAATGGCACGGCTCCGCATGCCACCCCGCCAACAGTGAACGGCGAATCTTGACACCCTCGCTGCAACCTTGATGTTGTTGAACAGGCAATCGACTTTGCAAGAGGCGATTTCGATTCCCCGCCGCACCGCTGGCTCGCGACCCTGCTG
>JARFQX010000808.1 GCA_029287555.1 Rubripirellula sp.
CAGCGGAGCGGCGATTCCCGACACCGTCGAGTCAAAGAGCCTGATGCCGCTGCTGCGAGGCGAGGTCGATTCGATTCACGAATTTGTCGGCGGTGAGTTCCTTGATTCGCAACGGATGATCTGCAACCAACGCTGGAAGTACATTCTCTACCCCAAGGCGGACCGCGAGCAATTGTTCAATCTGGACCGGGACCCCGATGAGACGGTCGACTTGAGCCGGGATGCACGTCATCGCGAAACACTGGAGTTGATGCGGGGGCGGCTGCAGCAATGGCGACGGGAGCAAGGCGATCCCGATCTTTGATTGCGGTGATCCGGCGGGTAAAATGCTCAGCGAATTCGTTCACGCTCAACGAATGCTTGATCGTCTTTGGACAGCCAAGCCGTCTTGACGGAGATGATCTTGCTTTCACTTTCACGCCGTAGTCGGATCGATTCGAACCCATCAATGCTCTGCAACAAGGCCCACTCCACGTGCGGCCCATCGAAATCGGTCCACCGCCACTCGCGTCCCTGCGTCATCAACACCCATTTCTCATCTTGCGGGTCCAGGTCCTCCCACTCCAAACGGATCGTCCGTCCGGATTGCGGATTTTGCAGGACAAGTTTATCCAAACGATAACTCTTCAGCCGCCACAGTTCGTCGTTGCCATCGATCGTCCAAACGTGCACGTTCTGCTCGTCAAGTTGTTGGCGAGTTTTCGAAGCCTTTTGGAGCAGCACCTCTTCACTGTCGAGAAGCGGTTTCGGGTCGTAACCCGCTTCGCTCAGACGAGTTTCGATCTCGAAAGACCCGGGCAAGTTAAGTTCCACAAAGCCAAATCCAAACGGAATCGCATCGCTGTGTCCAACTTCGTAAAGGAAATTTCGGTTGTCCTGGCCGTCAAGCGTCCATTTATAACCCAGGTATTTCCTCGCCTTGTGACTGCCTTCCTGGATCTCGCAGCGCCTCGGCTTTCGCTCTGTGGACTCCTTCGCGATTGAGGATTCGATCTGCGTCCTCAAGCTGTCAAGCCGTTTGGCTGACGGTAAGGACGCGTCAAACAACAGTGCCAAGACTTCATGGACGCGAAACCGAGCCGGGGAAAATTTCTGTTGAGCATCCAGGCAGGCGAGTGATTGCTCGGCAATCTCGGACTCACCACCGCGGAAATCAAAAACGTGATCGCCAATCAAATAGTAGCCCCGCAGCACCGTGAACTCCTCCTCTTGGGTGTACGCCTCCTCGTCAATCAACAATTTCGCCGCCTCCCAGGTTGGTTCTTCGACCACCACCTCGATCCAGCGCCCCAGGCGCCCATCCTCGGTACGCTCTCTCTCACTCCTGCCTGCCCGGATTTCCGCCACCGCATTTAGGTTCGGTGCTGTTCCGATCCTGATCTCTGCGGAGTACCGACACCATCCATTTTCGAGCGGTAACGTTGCGCGAGTGAAGTCATAATCGTCCGGAGGGGGCGAGGCAAACTCTTCCAGGTTGGCGACCGCGTTCTCGAGGCCCACCAGATCGACCGATTCACTTCGGCCCTCCGGTTGCATCTTGCTCAAGTGAAAATTGACGTGTAGTCGCGAGGAGTGAATCGTGACGTCCAAGAAACTAAAGGGAACCGCTTCGTCCTCTTGAGCCCGCACGATTGTGTACTCCAGTCCTTCCGATCCACGCCGATCACTTGACGCGGAGATCTTGACGGCCGGGACATATCCGTTACCCGTGTAGCCATCGACTTCCTGCCACGGTTTGATCGCCAACGACCCCATCTCCGTCCGCAGTTCACTGATCGAATCCTCGACCGCCGGATGGGAATGGTCAAACAGCACCGACAGGACGGACAACACACTGACCCGTTTCTCCGGCCACTGAATCTGTAAGTCGTCGGCGACTTCATCAAGAGGATCGCGGTTGTCGTTCCATATCGCGGTTAGTTTGTTCTCCACCGGCTCGAGCAAACCGCCCGATTCTTCATACAACTCGATCTCTACATAGCCTCGTTTGATGCGCAGCGATTGGCTTTCTTCATAGAGTTCGGAATCGACGAGAATCCAAGCGGTTTCCCGATAATCCGCAGCATGGCGAACTGACGCCTCGATCCACTGACATTCCTTACCATCGACGATCTCGGGGGCGAGTGTTCGCAAACCAATGTCGTAGAACCGCGGTGCCTCCTCCTCTCCATCCTCTCGGACGAAAGTGATGGTTGTGCGATACATTGCCGAGGCGCCTGACCGTTTCGGAATCGCCGGGAATAACACATGCCCGGAGACAGGTTGAAAGATCCTTGGCGCGGCGACGATTCTCAGTGTCTCGCCCCGCTCAAGCGAGATCGTCTCGGGCAAGGCTTTCGGCCGCCTGCTGGCCCAGTTGCCAAGATCGATTCGGTAACGCCCGGGCGGCACCGTATTGGGGCCCACAACGAGATTGCTAAAATCAGGAGTCTCGGTGTTGAAGAGAAATCCGCTGAATCGCTCAATTTCTTTCGGGTCCACGCTCTCGCTGGCTTCGATGATCAGCGTCGCCGGGGCGGTTGACGTCTCGGCGTTGGGAATCGACGTCTCGCCTTCGCCCGATGAAGACCCCAGTTGCAGCAGCCCAAACAGAATTGCCGATAGCACCATCGCGGTAATGCCCCCGGCCGCTAACTTCATGCGACTCGGGACCGATGCGAGTCGACGAGCTATGGATCCTGGAGGAGAAAGTGATTCGTCGGGGGTGATCTGGGGGACGCCGTCTTGGAGTGCAGCGACCTGCCTCGCAAGGGGAGGAGGCGCCGGGATCGGGTGATTGGCCGTCAGCCTTTTCTGGTTGGCTTTCTCAAACAACGTGCCCAGATCGTGACCTTCCGTCCACGGGTCGAGCCGACGAATCACCTCGCCGGCATCTCCGATTCGCTGCGCCGGATCAAGGTGGGTCATGTCGCCAATCAGCTCGACGAGCTCATCGGGCACATCGTCTCGATAGACCTTCAAGTCGGTGTAATCCAAACTTGCATTCGGTGCGCTCGACGGCAAACCCCCGCGAAGCAATTGGTAAAGCGTCACGCCGAGGCTGAAGATGTCGCTTGAAGCATCAACGCGCCCAGAGTCTTCGAACTGCTCCGGCGCCATGTACCGCCAAGTCCCCATCGCTTGACCGTCGGCGGTCAGTGCCGTGCTTTGATGATACCGCTGTCGCAGTTGGGCGAGCCCGAGGTCGAGCAGCTTGACTTGGCCT
>JARFQX010000887.1 GCA_029287555.1 Rubripirellula sp.
AATCAAAAGGCCCCCGCTTCTTCAATTCGTCTCGAAGTGCCGCCACGGAAAATCTCCCTCTGCAAACCCAATCGATCTACATGTAAGCAATCGGCGTGTCAGCCGGCGAGCTTGAAGAAACTAATCCGGAGGAGGCCGGTACTTTGTCCTCGGTAATCCGCCGGGCGCCACCGGGCAGATCATCGATTCAATACCGAGTCGGAGACTCGAGCTACTTTGGCGCGAAAGAGGTGGGGGCCAGTCGCCGAAGACGCTCGATAACCGAAGCGTGCTCCGGATTGGTTGCCCGGTTGTGCCACTCATGGGGATCCGATTCGATGTCATACAACTCCTCGTCGCCGCCGGCGTAATGAATCAGACGCCAACGTGAACCGCTCACGGCATAGCTGCCGGGATCGGCCATGTGGGTGATTGCCACATGGGGCCACCTCCCCTGCGGATCGCCAGTCCCCTGCGGATCGCCGAGCAGGGGCAACAGACTCGGTCCATCATGATGGGACTCGGCCGGCAAACCACACAGCTCCAATAAAGTCGGAAAAAGGCTCAACAAGTTGACCGGATGACTGCAGACCGCCGGAGCGGTTCCCTGAGGAAGCCCTGGCGATCCCTTGGGGACGCGGATGATCAGGGGCACCCGGGTGCAAACTCGCCAGGCCGTGAACTTTTGCCAGTGTTGTTTCTCGCCAAGATGCCAACCATGGTCTGACCACAACACAACGATCGTGTTGTCTGCATGTGGACTGCTATCGAGCGCATCGAGAACCTTACCAAGCATCGTGTCGGCGAAGTGGATCGAAGCCAAATAGCCCTGGATCGCCGCCTTCCACTGGCCATGCTTGCGGATGTGGGCAAAGTAACGGTTGGGCCCGCGCCGCTTACCTTCCGGTGGCAGGTCTTTCAAATCGTCGGCTTTGTAACCCGGCGGTAGGCTGATCTCCTTCAAGGGAAACGGCTCAAAGTACTTCTCCGGAACGAACCACGGTTCGTGCGGGCGGTAAATGCCACAAGCAAGAAAGAACGGCTGCTCTCGCCCAATCGATAACTGCTCCGCAATCCACTCGGCAACGAGATAGTCGCCCCCATATTCCTCTTCCGTTGCTTCAAGCGCACCCCAGTCGGTTTCGACATATTGCCATGGGCCGCCGCGCGGCAGGCTTACGGGCCGTTGGTCGGGATAGAGCGTGCGGGGAAACGGATTCTCTTTCGCCGCGCTGGGAAAATAATCATCCCACGACGGCGCATCGATGAAATAGTGCAACAGCTTTCCCGATCCCGCTGAGTGGTAGCCGTGACGCGAAAACGTTTTCGGCATGATTTCGGCATCGGGCAGGATCTCGCGCATCTTCTGGCGATTGCTGTACAAGCCGCTGCGATGTGGTGAAATCCCGGTGAGGATCGCGGTTCGTGACGGATTGCAGGCTGGGGCCGGGCAATGCGCATTGGTGAACAAGACTCCCGAGCCGGCCAATCGATCCAGGTGCGGCGTGAGCGTTTGCGGATGACCACCGAGGCAACCGACCCAGTCGTTCAAATCATCGATGGCGATGAACAGAACATTCGGATGCGACGGTTGACGGCCTTCCGACTCCCGGCCAGTCACCGGATGCGGGTGACCAGCGGCATCTTGCTGAGCGAAGGCGGGCAACCCCGCAGTGACGACCAGAAGCCACATCAAGATTCTCGGTAACCGATTCATGTTCCATCCGTCGGGGTTCGTCTCGGTTGCCTTGCGCCGCCGAATGCTCGACGCGGCATTCAATTACTGCAGGCGTTGACTCGTATCCAAGTATAACCCGCCGAGCCATTCCCCGAATCGTCGTTGGTCTCCTCGCGACTTCGCGCTACCAGGGATTTCGGCTGGTAAGCACCGATGCCACCAGGCCGCCGGCGATGCCACCCAACAAGTGACCATCCCAAGAAACTTGAGAGCCGAGACTGGGAAGGATTCCCGAAAAAAAGGTTCCCCCGTAGAGAAACCCCACCAGCACAGCGATTGCCAACGGCACCGGACGTCGTTCGATCAAACCCGAGACAACCAGGAAGGCGATCAAGCCGTAGATCAATCCACTAGCCCCCACGTGAATCATCGGACGGCCAAAGAGCCACAATAAGCAACCGCCGAGCAAGACAATTGACACGACGATTGCCCACGAGTTGGCCCTGGATCCCGCCAGCAGAACCAGGAGCACGAAAAGCGGGATCGTGTTGCCCAACAAGTGTGTCAGGTCGCTGTGCAAGAAAGGTGACAGCACAATGCCGACGATTCCACGCAGCGAGCGAGGATACAGCCCCCACGCATTGATGTCCTGCGGAAGCACCAAGCCAACCACGAAGACGGCCCAGATAACACCAATCAACAAAAGGACGCTGCGCAGTTCCTCACGGATTGTATGTCTCGTCATAATTGGTGCTCCCAGTCGACGCTACATCGTGGAACCGCGCCCGACCCACCAAAAGAAGAGTCCACTTCTTCTGAGCGAGCCAACGGTCGTTCACCATCTTGCACTTCGATTTCGATCATTCGCTAGCCGGGCTTTTCTCCGAGGACCATCCAGAGAGGCAAGTGAGACGTGCCGCCCCCGGGGTGCAGTTTCAGCCATTGCTGAATCGGCTCGATTCGTCGCTGTTCTTGCTCGCTCAACGGCAGCTCGGTGAGAAAGTCTAGTCGACAAGGATCCGCCGTTTCGTAGCGATCCGCAAAGCGAGTCTCAACCTTCAACCCAGCGTCAGCAAACTTTCCCGGCAGCTTACGCCCAACCAGCGGATCGGCTCGGACACGTTCCAGCGCCGCAATCCAGACAGGTCGCGTGACAATCTTCTCGGGGAATTCCATCAATCCGCCGTAGTCGGGTTCAATCACCGATACGATCCCACCGGGGGCCAACACTCGCACCACTTCGGCAATCGACTTGGGAAGGTCCAACCACAAGAAGGTGAACTGCGCGAAAAGGAGATCAACCGATTCGCTGGCCATCGGCAGTTCTTCGGCATGACCGACCACCCAATCA
>JARFQX010000842.1 GCA_029287555.1 Rubripirellula sp.
GTCAGAAGGGTAACGTTTTAGGTGCCCGGCACCGTTGTTGGTACCGACAAAGACGCGATCGTCGGCAACCACCGGGTTTCCATAGGTCTGGCTGCCCAGTTTGGCGTGCCAGCGAATATTCTCTGCCCGAGAGTTGTCCCATTCGCCGCTGCGTCGATCGAACTTTCCGATGTCCCACTCCACCGGCATGTTCTCAACACCGGGAACGTTATTTTTTTCTCGCGTTCCGCCCCACTGCGGCCAATCGCCACCAGCCTCGAGCACTTCCTCGGGTGAAGCCGAGTCGGACGAGGTTGAAACCAGCGTGGTCGCTTCTTCGTCATTCGAATCGGACTGGGCCGTCTCCTTCTCGTTCGCCTCCGCGTTGGAATCGTCCTCCTTCTCTGTCTCGTTCGCTTTGGATTCGCTGGATGAATCTTCCGCGGTTACTTCCGTCTCGGAAGTGGGCTCGGCAGCGGCGGCATCCGATTCCGCTTGTTCCTCATCTTCGACAGGAACTTCGGTAACGGGAGTTTCGGCGAAACTCGTCACGTTGCTATTGGTGACGTTGCTATTGGTGACGTTATTGCTAACCGGCTCACCTGTCGTCGTATCGGTGGAAACGTCGACGTTCGTGGGCGCCGGTGGCTTGCATCCACTGAGGATCACAATCATCAGGCTGCCCAGCAGCGAAGCGGCCACTAGCAAGGACCAGGCGGTGAATTCTTTCTTAATCATGTTTTGAAATGCACGTAGCAAAGGATTGGGTTGTGATCGGTTCTGATCCTCGTCGCCGGAATCGAAGGTCCGATCCCAGCGAGCAAGATTATGACTCGGCTTGTCGTGACGAGCTGGATGCCAGTTGCAGCCTCACTAGTCGTCCGAATTGGCGGTCACCTCAATGTTATCGAGGTAAAGTTCCGCGACCTTCGCGTTGCCGTAGAGCCCTGGGCTAGCGCTCAGATTCGGAGCCTCATCGCGGGCAGTAATCGTCCACTCCTTCGGTTCGGGTTCATCGCGCGGCCAAACCTTGCCGCGAAGGAGGGTCACGGCCGCCGGTGGTTCGCTTTCGATGTCGACGCGAAACTTCATGCGATACCAGACGTCCTCTTTCCACGGAAAATCAATCGTAGAGGCTTCGTTGGCCAAGGAAAGTCGGTTTTGCGCCGACCAGGTGCGAAGCTGCAACTGTTGGCTTTCCCCCATCAAGTCCAGGACGTAGCCGTGATTGGTCAATCCGATGTCCGGAAGTTGATCGCTCATTCGAGCTCCCCGAACATCCGCACTGATGGTGTATTCACTGAGGTCACTTGGTCCCATCCAAGCGCGACTGCGCGTCCCCTTGGGAATCGTATTGACCTTGACCAAAGCGGGTGAACCGTCCACGGGCCGGATCACATGTCGGTAGCGGGCTCCAACCCAGGAAAGGGGCGGATCATTGAGATCGTCGAAGGTGAACTTCCAGGGCAGATCGGGGACGATTCTCACCCGAGCCGTCCCTGTCAGGTCGCCCACTCGCGCGATGATCGTTGCCCCGGTGTGGGCTGCACCGGACGGTGCGATGTACGTCGATCCCTCGACTTTTCCAGCTCCATCGACCTCGAACACGACCTGTTCTGGACCGGCGACTGCCTGACCGAGTCGGTTGAAGAGGTTGACCCGCAGATCCAGTGATTCGCCCGGCTTGAGAAGCGATTCGGCGGGCACGATCTGGACCTGAGCCGGTTCCGGATTCTCGTCCGCGGGCGTTTCCTCACCCAGCAGTTCGGCTAGCACTTGAGGCTTCTGGGATGCTCCCTCGGTACCGACGCAGTAAAGCGCCGTAGTGCTGGGAAAATAGAGCCGCCCGTCGGCAACAATCGGCGAGCCGGCAAAGCCGCCATCGCGGATCCGCCCCTTGCTCAATACCTCAAAGCCATCCTCGGTCGGGGCCACCACGGCCCAGCGGCCATTCTCGCCCATCACATAGATCTTTCCGTCGGCATGAAGCAGTGCCGATCGCTGACGACTGTCGGCGAACTTCCTAGGCTCGTCGATCGTGTCTCCCGTCTCGGCATCGAAGATCCACATCTTGCAACGATCGTCGACCACGTAAAGTCGGTCTCCAATGAGCACCGGTTCGCTGTATCCGCAGACGACCTCCACCTGCTTCCACATCTCTTCGGCCTTTGTCTCATCACCTGTCCCCGAGACCTTCAAAGCCGCCACGGCGCCCATCAGGTTGTTGTAAGGGGCGACGTTCTCCTCGCTGTGACTTGCGAACACCCGATTACCGACCACCAGCGGTGTCGCGTAAATTCCTCTTAACGAAAGGTCGTAGTGCCAAAGCGGCTTTCCAGTCCGAGGCTGAAATCCCCAGATCGCGCCGTCACCGGTTCCCAGGATCAATTGCCTTTGGCCATCAATCGTGACCAGACTCGGGGCTGAGTAGGTCGTGTCATATGGAAGATCGCGGGTCCCGCTGAACCACACGACCTCACCCGTCTTCTTGTCCATGGCGATCAACCGATGATTGGGTCGGGCAGCCTCGCCCCAGTTGATGATAATCCCGCTGATGATCACCAAGTCCTCGTGGACCACGGGAAAGTTCGTACGCCCGCCGTAGGTGCTAAGCATCCCGAATTGCTCGTGAAGCGGCTTGCTCCAAACGGTTTCCCCCGTCTCCCCATCGATGCAGAGAAACAGGTCGCAGGCTCCAAGGACATACACGTACCCGGTCTCTGGGTCCCCCACGACGCTGCTCCAACCGACTCGCTCGGCCGGCACATCCGACATCCAGACGTTGTAGCGATTCTCCCACAGCGTCTCGCCCGTGGCGGCATCGAGGCAGACCACCTTCTCTCCCTCGCGCGCCGTGCCCGGTTCGGCTCGTTGAATCGTGTAGAGCCGTCCATTCATGACGACCGGGGTGCAAGGACCGCCGATGTCCTCTCTGACCCAAAGCAGATTGCTCCCCTCGCCACCGTCGGCATCCCAAGATTCCGGCAGGCCGGTCACCTCGGCGGTGCCATCAAACTTCGGTCCACGCCAATAGCTCCAGTCCGCTGCCGAAATGACTCCGGCACCCAGGAGAAGCCAAGCACTCGCGAGGCAAATAAACAATGAATTCAGGCGTGGGGGCATGACGGATCTCTGGCGGTTCTCAAAGGAAGGATGTGAGCAATCGCGGGTAACTATCGTACGCAAACTCAAACGGGACAGGTCGACTCTAAAAGTGCTCGTCCGTGGCGTCAAAATTCGGGGTGCAGACAATCAACACCGTCATCTTGCCGCAAGCTCGGTGTCGGACACCCGGAGGGATCAAAATCGCCGTCTTTGGCGAAACGGGATGCCTCACTCCGTCGAGCTCCATCGCAGCGTCGGCTTCGCACTCCAGAATCACGTAAACCTCCGTATGCTCGCGGTGAAAGTGCTCTCGAGCGTCTTCAACAATCTGGGTCAGATGAACGGTGCCTGGAAACTCATCGCGATCCGCAAACGCCCGACGTGCCAGGCCGCACGGGCAGGCCACCGGCGTTAATGATGGGAGATCAACCAGGGCTGCTCTAGAGGACACGCGATCGAAAAAACCGGCTGAGGTGGAGGGTTGGGAGGTGGGAGGAAGCAAAGATCCGACAGTCAGGTTTTCAATGGGCCGACGATTCGAAACGAACCGTCGGCAAAAACAGGAACCCCTCACAAGAGGTGTTCTAGTGCCACTTGATCCATGGTGCTTCGCCCGGAACGCCAAAATACCATTGATCTCCGCTGGCCCCCCATTGGCCGTCGAGCACGTTCATCTGCTCCCTTTCCCTGCAGTTTATACCGATCTTGACGAGTACGCCACGCGCAACATCGACAGATTAGTTTCACCCGGAATCGTCGCCATTTTTTGCCCAACCCTCAAACCTTTCCAAGCGACCGAAAATCGCATGGAACACTGATTCACCGGCGATTCCGAGTCGATATCGATACAGAATCGCACGGAAGTGGGTTGCGGCTCGTTGCCGCCGCTCACTTCGGACGATGGACCCAGAAAGGCTCGACACTGGAAGTGAGGGTCTTGTTGGTGATCTCCGATCAGGGGAACAGTCCCGGCGACCTTTTGGGGGAGCTGGGGATGAGGTAGACGAGCTGAACGAAGTCGGCGGGCCGGGTGTCCGCACCCGACCCGTTTGAGTTGGTCTGAGGGAATCGAGAGGTGTGCTCGACGGCGACTTCGTCCGCCGACTGCACCTCTGCCTGACACGCTTCACGAAAAAGGCTGTTCCGCTGGTAGGGAAATCACAACGAATTAAACCGCCAAATTGAGAAAGGGAGACGTGGCTCCAATGAAGCGGACAATCATGACTATGGCCCTTGTTCTTGGTTGCAGTATCTGCAGCCAGAGCTATGGGTTTGACCTTTTGGATCGAATGCTTGGGATTAATTGCGGCGGCTCGAGCTGCTGTGACACGGCATGCTGTGACACCGCTTGCGAACCTGCTTGCGGATGTGAAATGCCTGCATGCGGTGGTTGCGAGGCGGACTGCTGCGAACCGGTTTGCGGTTGCGAAGCTCCGGCTTGCGGCTGCGAAGCTCCGGCATGCGGTGGCTGTGCGGCTGATTGCTGTGAGCCGGTTTGCGGTTGCGAAGCTCCGGCTTGCGGCTGCGAAGTGGCCGCTTGCGACAGCGGATGCGACTCGGCTTGCGGCGACTCGTCTTGCTGCGGTGGCCTGTTGGCCAAGCTGTTCGGCGGCAAGAGCTGCGGCGGCTGCGATAGCTGCTGTGAGCCCGCTTGCGGCTGCGAAACCTCGGCTTGCGGCGGCTGCGAGGCTGATTGCTGTGAACCGGTTTGCGGTTGCGAAGCTCCGGCTTGCGGCTGCGAAGTGGCTGCTTGTGACAGCGGATGCGACTCGGCTTGTGGCGACTCGTCTTGCTGCGGTGGCCTTCTGTCGAAGCTGTTCGGCAAGAAGAGCTGCGGCGGCTGCGACAGCTGCGGCGGATGCGAGCCCGCTTGCGGATGTGAGCCTGCTTGCGGATGTGAGCCTGCTTGCGGATGCACCGCTCCGGCGGCCCCCGCAATGCAAGCCGCTCCGATGCAAGCAGCTCCCGCTCCGATGCCAGCTCCGGTTGTCGATCCGAGCGCTAAGATGACTAGCAAGCGTCGCGTCATTCAGGCCAGTGCTATCTACGTTCGCTGAAAAGCGGCTTGATTCACTGAATGCCTTCCAGGCGTGACCCAAAAATGACCCGGCGGAGGAAACTCCGACGGGTCATTTTTTTGTTTGCAGTGGGCGACTGGCGCGTGGAGGAGCGACTCTCCACGAAGAAGCCCCACATTGAAGTTCCGCCGCGAAATGCTGGCTTCCTGCCGCTCGACGCGATAGCCTCATGGACTGCTGATCCATCGCTGCAACTTTTGGGGAGAGAACCGATGCCGATTATTCTGATAGTTGACGACTCGGAGGTCGATCGCCGGCAGATGGCCGGTCTTCTCGGAGCCGATTTTGATTGGCTGGTTTCCGAGGCGAGCAATGGTACCGAAGCACTCGACATGATGTCCGTTGCCTCGCCCGATGTTGTGGTCACCGACATGCTGATGCCTGAAATGGATGGGATGCAGCTGGTGACGGCCCTCGGGGAATCGTACCCAAAAGTCCCAGTCATATTGGTGACGGGCCAGGACGATGTTTCCTTGGCCGTTCATGCGCTCAAGCAAGGCGCCGCCAGCTACGTACCGAAGTCCAAGCTACCCGAGAAGCTGCTCGAGACCGTCGAGCAGGTTCTGTCGCTGCGCGATGCCGATCACACCGATGAGCGGATCGTTCAAGCGACCACCAACACGCGATATCGATTCGTGTTGGAAAATGATCCCGCCTTGATCGCTCCGCTGGTCGATCGGGTGCAACAGGGAATGATCGGGATGCAACTTTGTTCGCCCGCCCAACGGATGCATCTTGGCATCGCGTTGGAAGAAGCATTGATCAACGCCATGTACCACGGCAACCTCGAACTGCCTCCGCATCGGCTGACTGAAGTGCGACAATTGCTGCATGAAGGGAAGAGGTCGGACCTGGTAGACGAGCGTCGGGCGAAGTCACCGTTTCGAGAGCGAAAGATCCACGTGGCTGCCGATCTGACCCGCCATCGTGCCCAATTCGTCGTCGGTGATGAGGGCAACGGGTTTGACTCCGCTGCCGCAATGTCCGAGTCGAGTCTCGAATCCGTGGGCGGTCGAGGTCTGGTGTTGATCCAAACCTTCATGGACGAGGTTGTCTTCAATGCGGCTGGCAACGAAATGAGAATGACGCTCAAGCAACTCCAGCCTCCAACGGTTGGCAAGACCGAGGCGTAGTCGTCACCGCCGATTGCTAGCATCGCTTCGCCATTGACTTCTCCCAGCCCGCCATCCTACTAACCACATCGGGCCATCGGTGCACCGCGTCGTCGGCTGACGAGTCGTGGTGGCGATCAAGTTGGGGAATGGATTCATGGCGAAAAACATTTTCTTCTCGGTAGGCGAACCAAGCGGTGATCAACACGCGGCGCGGATGATCACCGAGCTTCGGCAAATCGATCCAACCGTTCGCGTGAGGGGCTTTGGCGGCTCGGCGATGCGCAAAGCGGGCTGTCACATCGATCGCGATCTGACCCAACATGCTGTGGTGGGCCTACTGGAAGTGCTGCCGAAGCTTCGGCTGTTTTTCCAATTTGCGGCCGAGGCCGAGGCGGCTTTCCAGGCCGGTCAAGTCGACGCCGTGGTCCTCGTCGACTTTCCCGGCTTCAACTGGCATATTGCCAAACGGGCCAAGCGACACGGGATTCCCGTCTATTACTATTGCCCGCCGCAACTCTGGGCGTGGGGTGGTTGGCGCATTCGCAAGATGCGCCGCACCGTCGATCATGTCTTGGCTGTGTTGCCGATCGAAGAGGCCTACTTTCCCGCGCACGGGATTCCCGCGACCTACGTCGGCCACCCCTTCTTTGACGCCGTGCAGGAACGCCAGCTCGACCAACTCTTGATGGATCGTTTCGCGACGTGCACCGCTAGCGGGAACCGACTGGTTGCAGTCCTGCCGGGATCCCGAGGCCACGAGGTGCAGCAGAATTGGCCGATGATGATGGAGTCGATACGTCGATTGCATCACCAGCACCCCGAGGTGCGTTTCCTGGTCGCTTGCTACCGCGATCGCCAGTGTCTGTGGTGTCGCCAGACGCTCACCGAGGAGGATCGTTCCCTGCCGATCGAGTTCTTTGTCGATCGGACCAGTGAGGTCATCGAAGCGTCCCACTGCGCGATGATGGTCAGTGGGAGCGTCAGCCTGGAATTGATGGCTCGTCGGACGCCTGCGGCGGTGATCTATCGCGTCGGCCGCTTCCTCCACACCGTCGCCAAGATGATGGTCAAGCTTGACAGCATCACGTTGCCCAACCTGATGAATGGTCGCCGAGTGTTTCCGGAATTGGTTTCGGTGGGTTCCCCTGAGCCGGGCATTGATTTTCTGACCGGATCGGTCGACGCCTTCCTCAGGGATGATTTCTACTATCGGCGGGTCCTGCAGACCCTCGATCAGT
>JARFQX010000852.1 GCA_029287555.1 Rubripirellula sp.
TTCGCCAGCGGCGCTTTGTGATCTTGCGTCATGGGCTGGATTCCATAACGCTGGAACGAGTCTCGGAAACCGCCTGGCTGCAACCTCCTGGCTGCAACCTCCTGGCTGCAACCTCCTGGCTGCAACCTCCTGGCTGCAACCTCCTGGCTGGGGCACGTCCGGCGACGAAACGATATGCCGGTGAATCGCAAGAAAGCACGGTCAACAGCAGAGCGTTATGCCGAATCAAGACATCCCTTCTGCTTTGCATCGGTTCACGAGGAAGTCGTGCAGTCGTCAGGTTCAGTCTTGGCAGAGGTCCCCATCGACGAAGCACATTCCCTCGGGAGAGTCGAGCCTGAGCGAGGAGACGTGTAAATCGGGATGGCCCACCGTTGGAATTGGCACGGCTGAAGACAGGCCCTCCTCTCGCTGTCGCTCGACGCTCCCGAAACGGGAGGGTGATGTGATGAAGTTGCACACGACCGCCAACTCGAAACCTGCGCGAGCTCTCAGGTTGTTGGCTGCGCCGCGGTTGAGGATCACAGCACTGACGTTGCTCGCTCTTCCACTTTTCTTCGTGGGTTCACCCCCTCGGCTGTTGGCTCAGGACTCGTTACCAGCGGAAACGACAAAGGTTTCACCCAGCGTTGTTTCACCCAGCACAACCGCTGCGTCGAACACCCCGAAGATCACGCTCGAGGATACGAGGGCAAAGTGGGAGGCGATTGAGGCGGACGCGTCGATGGAACAGGCGATTAAGGAGGCGATTCGTCCGCAATTCGAACAGGCCATCGCGGATCTGCAAGAGGCCACCGAATTTCAGGCCGCAGCGGAAGCCTTCCGCGAATCGCTCGAGTCCGCTCCGACTGAGACTCAGCTGAAACGGGATGAACTGAAGTCGCTGCCAACACCGGAACAGGCCGCCTCGGTCGATCGGGCGGCGTTTGAGCACGCGGACGACGTGCAGCGCGAAATCGCCTCGAAATCAGCGACACTCGAGTCGCTCGCGGGAGAACTCAAGGCGGTCAACACGGCATTGACATCGCTGCGCGAAGAACGTCCGTCGGCGACGAGTGAGCGAATCCCTAAGGCCGAAGTCGAATTGGCGAAAATCGAAAAGGAACTGGAAGCCCCCGACGTCGCCAAGGAGGCGACGTCACCGGGACGCCTCGCCGAACAGTATGTGCTGTTGGCCCGCCAGGCACGGCTTATCGCCGAGATTGAGATGCTCCGGCAGGAACGACACAGCCTCGCGACGCGCAACGAATTGATGACCGCACAATCGGAGTGGCTGACCCGCAAGGTCGCCAACCTGAATGCGGAGATCAAGACGCTCAACGAACTGGAGCAACAACTGCTCAGGAGTGATGCCGAACAAGTCGGCTCGCTAGTGCAAAGCGCCACCGGTGCGATTTCGCCGGAGGATTCCGAGGCGAGGGAATTGGTCACCGAGGTCGACAAATTGGCCAAGGAGTACGACAAGCTGGTCAATGAATACGGAAGAATCACGGCTGCCCAGACGCGAGCGAACGACAAACTAGAAAGGCTTGACAAAGAGTCGGAAGCGTTTTCCCGCGAGTTTGATCTCGGCGGGACTGGCGCACCGATGGCTCAAACCGCTTTCGATCTTCAAAACCGATTGCTCGACCCGCAGGTGTACGCACCTTCGTCCGACGCTTCGTTGCCTTCGTCAGAGGATTTGCGACTTGCATCGATCCCCGTCAAACAAGCACTTCGCGATCAGCAATCGGTCAAAGGCGAGTTTTCGAATCGCGGTTCCGCTGCGATCAACCAACTGCTCGAGACGCGCCGCGAGTTGCTAGAGAAGCTCGACGGGCAGTACAAGCGAATCATCCCGAGCGTCATCAAGCTGGAAGGAACCCAGCAGCAGATCGAGAACCGCAATCGAGAAGTTCGCCGGCAAATCTCCGAGGCGCTCGTCTGGATTCGCAGCTCACCGCCATTGAGCTGGCGTGACGCGGTGAGCCTTCCAACGGGGATTGCCTGGTTGTTTAGTCTCGATCACTGGCGCGAATTTTGTGGGGCGATTGCCGCGGCATTCGCCCGCACGCCTTTGCGCATTGCCGGCGTGCTTCTGCTTGTCGTCGTGCTGCTGATCACGCGACTGCGGATGATCCGGTCGCTCGAGGACACCGGCGAGCGCACGCGGCGTATCTCGACCGATCGCTACGCGTGGTCGTGGGAGGCCCTGCTCTGGACGATCCTGCTGTCGGCGCCGCTGCCAATTCTGCTGGCGCTTCTCGGCTGGGCACTCGGAGAGGGCCGCGCGCCGAGTAGCTGGATGCGGGGTCTGGCCGATGGAATCCCCACCACCTCGCTAGTCGTTTTCATGCTGACCTTTGCCTACGAGTTATCCCGGCCGGGTGGGCTGGGCAGTGGGCACTTTGGATGGAACCAATCGATCCTCAATAGCGCGCGGCAAAATCTGTTTCTCTTTGGCGTCGTTTACGTACCCGCGATGCTGATCGTCCACAGCACGTTGTACGGGGATGCTTCTGAGTATGCGGATTCGGTGGGCCGTTTCAGCATCATGTTCGCCAAAGGGTGGACCTGTTACTTGCTGTGGCGGCAATTTGGCGGGACCGACGGACTGGTTGCCAGGTTGCGCCAGACGCAGCCTCGTCGTTTTCTGACTCGGACTCGGATGCTGTGGTACCCACTGCTGTTGATTGCTCCGATCGTCTTTCTCGTCCTGGCAGGCCGAGGCTACGTGATCGCCGCGATCGAACTGAGTGAAGGCTTTGCCCAAACTCTCGGCTTGGTGCTGATCGGCGAGGTGACTTACTGGATGGTGTTGAGGTGGTTTTCACTTCAAGCTCGAACCCTGGCGGTCTCCGAGCGACTGGAGCGCATCCTCGCCGCTAGAGAAGAATCGAGTGAGCAACAGCCAGGCGATAAAGAAGAAGGTCTGGAGGCCATTGACATCGCGGACCCGGAAGAACACCACTTCGACTTAGAGAGAATTGGGAATCAAACTAAACGGTTGATCCGTTCTCTGATCAGCGTGGGATTCGCCGTCATCATCTTGTATTACTGGTCTTACAGTTTTCCGTTGGTGGAAACCTTTTCCGACATCAACCTTCCCTTCACGGACGGAATCGACCTGCTGGAGCTTCTCCGGGCGGCGGTCTTGCTCATGATTACCTGGGTGATGGTCAAGAACATCCCGGGGGTGTTGGAATTATCCATCCTCAGTGATTCCTCCATCGACTCGGGCACTCGTTACGCGATCACCGCGCTGTGCCGCTACGCGATTGCAGCGATCGGTGGAGCGGCCGTCTTTAGTGCCCTGAATTTCGACTGGACGAAGTTTGGCTGGATGGCTGCCGCCCTCGGTGTTGGAATCGGTTTCGGCTTGCAAGAGGTCATCACCAATTTCGTCTGCGGTTTGATCCTGTTGTTCGAGCGACCGGTTCGGCTCGGTGACGTGGTGACGATCCAGGGCGTCACGGGGACGGTCACGCGGATTCGAATGCGGGCGACGACCATTACGAACTGGGATCGGCAGGAATTTGTCGTTCCCAACAAGAGCCTGATCACCGACACGATCTTGAATTGGACCCTCAGTGCCTCGGTCAGCCGGATCGTGATCAACATTGGCGTCGCCTACGGTTCCGACACCGAGCGAGCGAGGCAAATCCTGCTGGACGTGGCGAGCAATCATGACAACGTCATGAAAGACCCGGCGCCAATGGCGACCTTCGAGCAATTCGCTGACAGCACCCTCAACCTCGTGCTGAGGTGCTATGTCCCCGATCTGGACTATCGTTTGAGGACGATCTCCGAACTCCATACGGAAATCAATCGCCGCTTTGCCGAAGCCGGGATCGAGATTGCGTTTCCCCAACAGGACATCCATATTCGCAGCGGACTGGAAACACTCAAGCAGGCACGTCGCACGACGTCGACCAAGCGGCGAATCAAGAGTTGATGGTTTGCTCGGACGAACCATGCACCGTTGGTCAGTAAGTTCGCCCAGGCAAGTTGCCCGCGCGAAAGAGCCGGGCAAGCCGTTGGAAAGTCGAGCGGCACCGAAAGTCAAAGCCTGCGCGGTTGGCCCAAACGAAATCGGAAATCCCGCACCATGAACAAGCCAACCTCGATGATTCCCCCTACGTGGGATGTGCCTGCGACCTTTCGGAGCCGGCTGGGAAACTCGGTCGGACGACAGCGGTCGATGCTCGCCGACGGCCACCTCCTGCTAGTGCTGCACGCCCCGCCGCAACCCGACCAGGACGATCGCCAGGGCAGGTTCTTTTGGCGAAAACCAGATGGAAATTGGGTCAGCGATCAGTTGGGCGGCGGTCCCAGCGCGGTCAACCGTCACCTGGAGGAATACGACCAGTTGATTGATCGATTGGAGATCCAAGAACAACACGCAAAGAATGCACGCGATTACTTTGAGGTGATGGAAGCGTTGACGCCGCTTCATCGGGCCGCCGGCAATCTCTACCTGGCACTTCAGGAGGCGCGCAAACAATGCCCGGAAGCCCGGGAGGTCATCGACATGAGGGACCGTGCCTACGAGATCCAACGATCGGCCGAACTCTTGTCCTCGGGCTGCAAGAACGCACTCGATTATCAGATGGCAAAGCAAGCGGAAGAACAGGCCAGAGCCAGCCAACATATGGCGGTCGCCGCCCACCGGTTGAACCTCCTGGCGGCTTTCTTCTTTCCGCTGGCAACGATCGCTGGCCTGTTCGGGATGGAGATTCGCAGCGGAATCGAACGGCTGCCAGAACCTCAGACCTTCATCGCGGTGGTCGCCATCGGTCTACTGTTTGGAGCAATTCTCACCGCACTTCTCATCCGCGGCGCGAAGACTCGCAACTGATTGCGACGCCGACGAATCGCCCATAGTCGCCCATAGTCGCCGATCGCTGCTATCGTAGCTTTACCGCGCGATACGATGGGCGATCGCCGACTATCGTTTGCCGCCTACAAGAAATCTGGAACTGCTCTATCGCGAAACGGTGACCTCGTAATGACCCCGGTTGTCCTCCAGTTTGCCGACGTCGTCGTTAACACGAAACAGCAGCCAGCTGAATTGGGGGATGTCGATGCTTGCCTCATCAGACAACTCGACCATTGGCAGTGGCCCGACCGTGGCGGCATCGAAATCGGTCGCGTTGGGAAGCACACAGAGTAGGAGCTGGCCAAGCGGACGGCCTCGGTGGTACTGAAACGTAATCCCCCGCGGCTGGCTGATCCACGGTCGCGTGGTGCGCGCCAGTGTCACTTCGCCACTCGCTTTGAGCCGCAGCCTCGCGCCACGTGGCACCCGAACCCCGGCCGATTGCCAACCGCGATCGGCCGCCACTGTGGCGGTCAAGGAACGCCCATCCCAAATCGGGTCGTCGATCGACAGGTTGACCCGTTCTCGCGACCAATCGAACCCGTAATCCAAGTCTTGGGACATCACTTGCCACCGAGCGGCCAGGATCGGCAACTGCTGACCGAGTGTTCGTTCTAGCCGACGGTTGAATCCGGGACCGACGGTCCGACCGTTTTTCGCCGCCGCAAAGAATGCCTCACGGTACTCGGGATAGGCATGCAAGAGCATAGCGGCCGCCCAGCTCCAACCGTACGTTCCCACGTTTCCCTTGAGGTCCGGCTGGTAGCCCATGACCGTGCTAAGCGAAGGAATCATACCGTCGCGACGCTGCTGGGCCATCCGCTTGAAGCGTCCCCAGTAGGGCACCTCTTGCCGGTTCGCCGGGATCCGATTGACGGTCAACTCGGTGCCCGTTCCGGCATGCGTCGCCAGCAATTCTGCGGTCCCTTCCTGGTACCACGTCGGCCCCGCTCCGCCGAAGGCGGCAAAGGCTAAACAGTGCACACCCTCATGCAACATCAGGTGTCGTGTGTAATACTCGCTCGGTTGTGCATGGACCCAAATCTGCTGACCTTGGGCGTAACCGAAGGGAAAATCGGGAACGTTCTCGGGGATCAACCCTTGGCGTTTGAATCGTTCGGGATCGCGCATCACGCAGGCATCTACCTGGAACGATGCAAAGTCACTGTTGGAAAGGTTCCAAAACTGAATCCACTGGGGAACGGCCGCGTCAAACGACTCGACCAGTCGCTGAACCTCTTCCTCGGAAGCCAAGTCGGTGGTCAGCCGCACGTATTGACCGTCACGACGCGTCAAACCATCGTCCGCCGCCGCGGATACGACAGCGAGAACCCAAACCGCGAACAAGAAGACGACACGTGTTTCACTCATCATTCCATTCTAGAACATTTCCAGCTTTGCCATGGAAAAAGGGTTTGCAGCCTGGTGTCGTGGCAACGGGAGAAGAAGTCAAGCGAGAACAGCGCCAAGTCGTGGCGGGACCATTCCGACTCTTGGTGCCAACCGAACAAGAGGTTGAACGTAGAAAGGGCACCGCACCCACGAGCCCACTTGCGGCTCTGAACGTCCGACTGTCCGTTCCCTTCCCCGGAGCTGATCGCACCGTCAAGTGGCTGGCTTGGCTCCTCCTCGTCGCGTCGGTCTCGGGTTGCGTCAGTCGCTCGGAAAGTGACGTGGTGGTCTACTCGGCGTTAGATGAGGAGTTTGCCTCGCCAATTCTCGCTGCATTCGAACGAAGCATGGAGAACCAGGTCACGGTGGTAGCGAAGTTTGATGTCGAGTCGACCAAGACGGTCGGTTTGGTGAATCAAATCATCGCCGAAGCGAAGCAGCCCAGAAGTGATCTGTTTTGGAACAACGAAATCATGCACACGGTGCGACTGCAGAAGATGGGGTTGCTGAAACCGCGAACGTGGCAAGTCGACGCCGCCCATCCAGCCGACATGATTGCCCGGGATGGGTCATGGTGCGGATTTGCAGCCCGGGCGCGCGTGTTCATTGTCAACACCGAGTTGATTGACGATCCAGCCGATTATCCCACGAACGTCGACGAATTGGCCGATCCGAAGTGGAAGGACCGGTGCGCGATGGCTCGCCCCCTGTTCGGAACCACCGCAACCCATTTCGCCGTCTTGCGGGAGAAACGCGGCGAAGAGCCGACGCTCGAATTCCTGGAAGCGATTCGTGACAACGCCATCGTGCTTTCGGGAAACAAGCAGGTTGCGATGTCGGTGGCCGCCGGGACCGCTGCGTGGGGTTTGACCGACACCGACGATGCGATCATCGAGAAGGACAACGGGATGCCGGTCGCGATTGTCTTTCCCGACCAATCCCCGCAACAACTGGGCACCCTTCGCATTCCCAACACGGTGGCGGTGATTCGCGGTGCCCAGCATCCGGTCGCCGCCGCGGCGCTGGCCGATTACCTGGTGCAGGCGAAAACGGAAGAACGGCTGGCAATGGGTGAGAGCAGCCAGATCCCTCTGAATCCACAAAGCGAGTATCGCCCCCGGGTGATGCCCGACTATCCGGTCCGCTGGATGCGAGCCGACTTTGAGAAGGCGGGCGAAGGCTGGGAAGAGTGGGCCGGCAAGCTGCAACAGCTATTCCGACCGTAGCGGAGTCCTCGCTTGGGTTGCTCGGGAACGTGTCGCCTCCTAGCGAACGCGTCGCGTCCGAGCCGATCGCTACGCAGAAGCGGTCGGCTCGATGGTCGTCGATAGGATCGTTTCGCCCTGCAACCGGTAGCGATTACCTTTGGGTCCCGCCAGCGACTGCAGGTGGGGACGCCGAATCATCTGCATACTTGATTTGTTGGTGCCGTTGGGACTCTCTTCGACTTGCTGGTCCGCGTTGGTTCCCCAGGCACGCAGTCGCCGCAGCAGCGGGGGCGAGAGAGGTCGCGGATGGCTTTCGGCGCGGGCGGCAACAACCGTTTGATCTTCACTCATCTGCAATAGGCGGTGCATGTCTTCAAGCCGGACCGGTGCTTCGGTCTCCTGAATGAAAACCAGATCGCCCCTTGCCTTCTCAAGCCCCGACTGTCCGGACGCCTCCAACCCCCGCGGTCGACCGTGACGGACGACGCGAACTTGCGGATAACGACTCTTCAGTTCATCGAGCACCTCGGGGGTCGCATCCTTGCTGCCGTCGTCGACCACCACCACTTCCGTCGCTTCGCGCGTCATGTCGGAAAGAGCCTCGAGGACGCTGAGCACGCGTCCGGAAATGTCGCATGCCCCGTCACGGACGGGCAGCACGACAGAAATTCGATTGGATTGGGAAGGCATCGAGTTGGTTTCTCCGAATAACGAGCGTTGGGGGGAGGCGGAGAGGAGTGGAACTGCCGGTGGAGGAGGGAAAGCCGCCAGGACATTCATATCCGGGTCGACCTGCGCACCCGGTCTCTCGTCGCAGCCATTCCTTCCTCTTGCTTCGGCTGACAAATTGAAGCCACTTGATTGCCCAACCGAGAGATCACGTTTTGCCCATCGTTCCGCCCCTGAGGAATGCACCTATAATTGCGACCAAGAGGCTCAAGAGGAGCGAGAACCGACGCAAGACGCCGACGCCGATGTTCGCTCCGCCGGCGAGTCCACACGCGAGACTTTCTGACCAAAAAGCCAATCCAGTGAACCCGATCCCAGATTTTTCGCGCGGGCAAGCCTTCCCCGGCACCAGCGGCTTGCTTCCGGCGATCGCGCAGGATGTAGCGAATGGACGCGTCCTGATGATCGCCTGGATGGACGAGCGGGCTTGGCGGGAAACGGTCGAGACCGGACAGGCGGTCTACTTCAGTCGCAGCCGTGGCAAATTGTGGCGCAAAGGAGAAACCAGTGGGCACCGGCAACGGGTGGAAGAGATCCGAGTGGATTGTGACGCCGACGCGATTCTGCTGAAGGTTCAACAAACAGGCGTCGCCTGCCACGAGGGCTATGAGAGCTGTTTTTTTCGCCGCGTCGAGTCCGACTTTTCCGTCAACATCGCCGACACGCGTCGGTTGGATCCCGATTCCGTTTACGGAAAATCAACGTGACATCCCGGTGCCTACGGATCGTTTCGCTCTTCCCAGCGGCAGTCCTAGCAGACGAACACACTTCGGACGTTCCCTCCCTTACAGAAAGAGATCGCGATGAGTAACGAAGCCCGACTTGGCGAATTAGGAATCGAGTTGCCTCCGGCCCCCAAGCCAATGGGCGTCTACAAGCCCGTGGTCATCTCCGGCAACATGGCCTATTTGTCGGGCCATGGCCCGCTCGGGGCCGATGGCAAGCTGACTACCGGGCGTCTCGGATTGGATCTGGATGTGGAAGCGGGCTACGAGGCGGCCCGGATCACCGGGATGGGCATGCTTGCGACCTTGAGGACCGAACTCGGCAGCCTCGATAAAGTCAAGCGACTGGTCAAACTACTCGGATTGGTGCGCTGCGCCGACTCGTTCGATCAGCAGCCGGCGGTCATCAACGGTTGCAGTGAGTTGTTCCGGGATGTATTCGGCGAGGACGCCGGCGTCGGCGCTAGAAGCGCCGTTGGGACCAACTCGCTGCCGGGAACGATTGCGGTCGAAATTGAAGCAATCTTTGAGGTCGAAGCCTAACCGAGGCGGCGCAAGGGAAAGCCGTTGGGGTCATTCGCTCATGATCGAGCGTCTCATTTTGGACCTAAGGTTGTTTGCGCCAGAGCCTGAGATCATTCGGTCCGCAGAACAACAGCAGCATCGCCCCTGGGGCCGCGAAGCGATCGAATACCGCTTCATGAAAATCGTCTTCGCCAGGCCACGGGTAGGCATAGATCAACGCGAAGTCATCCAGCTCTAGTCCAATTTGGTCGTAGGCACTCCGCTCGTCGTGACCAAGACTAGGAAGCGTCGAATCGTCGGCGAGTGACTCCGCTCCGTGCGGAAGAAAGTTTCCGTGAACCAGCTCGACCGGTTGTCTCCACAAGTCGACGGTTCGCGCGCCCTCGCGAAGCAGTTCCCTCTCCGCCTCGATCCCAATCGCATCAAACCCCAGCTGCGATGCGATCGAGGCGACAACGGCAAACCCGCAGCCCCACTCCAGAAAACGGTTGCCCAACAACATCTGCGTTTCGCGGATCCAGCTGAGTGCCTGGTAAAGGTGACGAAAATCGGCCGCCACGAATTGCTCGATCTGGGGTCGGTCCCAGTGGTCCTGGAAGGCCTCGATTCGCCCCAGATCGGCCGCGATTCGTTTCTCAAGTTGATTCGGGACGAGCCGCTGATCGATCTCCGACGGAATAGCTAGTGACCGAATCACGGGGATCCATGGCTCAAGGAAGAAGAAGGGGTCCGCATTGCCACCGCTGGCGATCAGGATCGATGGACCAGAGGTGTCAAACCAATCGCCATGATCGCATGCATGAACGAGCAACCCATCATTGGCGAGTTACCGGCTCACGACCAGACCACGTCCGAGGCCTGCGAATCCTTAATCGTCTGTCTCAACGACCGACGCTTCGTGGTGGTTCGAAAGGACGCCCCAAGCAGCCTCCGCCCCATCGCCAATCCTCCCATCGCCAATCCTCCCATCGCCAATCCTCCCATCGCTTATCCTCCGATTCCCAGTGCTCCGATTCATGGGGACTGGCCGATTCTCGAGCGGCTTCGAGCGGGGGACGAGGTGGTCTACAAAGGAGAAAAGGCAATTGTCCGCGCGGTCGAGAGGTACCGCTAGAACCCTTTTCTTGGTGGGTTGGAGATCGGGTCCTCGGTCCGACGAAGAACGCTTACGAGCTCCCTTCGTCTTTCACCACGTCAAGTGAGGTATCGACGGCACTTTCCCACCCGAGCTTCTGAACGTCGTTCATCTCCGCCCAACGACTTTGCGGTCCCCATAGTGGTTCGTCGCAAAGCGGGCATCGTGCGTCGACGAAGGATGGGTACTGATGCACCGTGGTCACGTCTGGCTCAAGCCAAATCGCTTCGCATTCGTCGCACACCACCATGCCGTGGATGCCTTGATATCCCACTTGGGCAAGTTGATGGTGACCTTGATTCAATCCGCATACGCGGATACCACACAATCCTCCGCCACATATCGGGCAGGTCGCGACGGAATGTTTCGGACTCACAACGAACTCTCCCAAACGAAATTAGACTCTCCGAACACTCGGGTTACCCAAGAAAAGATCTGCGATCCTATTGCTCAAGCTTATTCAATGTTGCGACGGATCGTCGGTCTCCCTCCGAGACGCATCCTCCGGGCCATCCGGCATCGCAACCGCGGGTTCCGACGCTCCAGGCTGCCGAGCTGCTGCGTCGTTGGCCGGGTTCAGGCCGGAGGTCGAAAAGGAACCGTCCGGGCGAGAATCCGGCGTCGAATCGCTTGGGGCCGGCATCGCCCAGTAGGCGAGTGCCAGCAGCAGAATGGTGATCGCAACGGAGGCGGGGCGACGACCTCGCCGAGTGGCATCAGAACCCATTTTCCCGCGTCTTTTTTCTTGCCTGTATTGTGACCGGTTTTGGCGTCCCGAGTTTCCGTCCGGTTAGAAGTCTCGTAGCAGTCATTCGGGAAAAACGCCTTGAAAGGCAGCTACGCTATTTCGATTATCGACCCGAACGCTTTCGAGATTCTAAACGACGGTTAGGATAGAGCCAGTTGCAGCGTCCATGCCATCGTGAGATGTGATGGTCGGCCCACCGTCACGTCTTGATGGAACGAGCATTTCTCCGAGCCTGATACCCCATGACTGGTCCCATTCGCAAGTCCGGCAGCCTGGTAATTCTGTTTTCTGCTTGGTTCCTCGGTCCGGCGCGTTCGGCGGTGGCCGAGCCGGGTTGGTCCCCGGTGATCATCGCCACCGGAGCGTATCGCGAACAAATCCGGGCCACTCCCATCGAATTGCGACCCTATCGCCCGTTCCACATTTACGGGAACACGATCCGACGGATGCATTACCGGGGCACCCCCTTGCCCATTCCTCGAAGGATGAGCCTCACGCGTCGCTCGGACCCAACGGGGAACGCCCCGCGACGGCTGCTCGGTCCGCTCAGGCGATGGTGACTGGGAAATCTTGATCCCTCACCGAAACCGCCAAGATCGGCACTGTCAGCAGGAATGCGAAGCATCTGCTTGGTCCTGGGCATTTTTCAAGAGTTGTCCATGCGACGCTTCGCGAGAGTCGCTTAGAATGGTTTGGGCATTTGCCGAATCCTAACGAACAAACTATTTTCTCGTGACGAACCGTCGAAAAATGCGGGCCAAGGATGGCAGACTTGTAGCCGCCGTCCTCTCAACCAAAACTGCATTAAGCATGCCCCCACTTCTGACCTCTGCGAGCACCATGCCAGAGTGGATCGGGACACGTGCACGACGGCACGGCGACCGGCTCGCGGTCACCTATGTTGGAGATGACCGCAGCGAGGAGTCTTGGAGTTACCGGGAACTTTGGCAACGCGGATGCTCAATCGCACGAGCTCTTCCGCCAGCCGACTCGGAACAGCCTCGCGCTTTGCTCTTGTATCCGCCGGGCATCGAATTTGTCGCGGCGTTTCTCGGCTGTCAGATTGCTGGCTGGGTGCCGGTCCCCACCTGCTATCCGCGTGGTGGACGGGAGATGCAGCGACTCGATTCGGTGGCGATCGATTGCGTTCCTTCGGCGATCCTGGGTGATCAGGCAAGCCTGGAAGATCTGCAAAGCGATCGGCTCTGCGAGGCGGCTCGTTCCATTCCCCGCATCGCCACCGATACGGTTTCGTTCGGCCCACAGTCGGAGTTCTCACCCGACTCCCTCGAGTTGGATGCCAACAATTTGGCCCTGCTACAATACACCAGCGGGAGCACGAGTGAACCGAAGGGAGTGATGGTTCGCCACCGCAACCTGATTTCCAACCTCGAGGCGATCCGGGTAGGATTCCACATCGATTTCCAGACCGACGACGAGGAAGATCCTGATACCGGTGTCTTCTGGTTGCCCTTCTTTCATGACATGGGTTTGATTGGTGGAATCCTTGAGCCACTTTACGTTGGTGGCCGTGCAATCTTGATGAGCCCTCGGTCTTTCCTGCAGCGACCGATACGTTGGCTGCAGTACATCTCGGATTATCGCGCGGTGATCAGCGGCGCACCAAACTTTGCTTATCAATTATGCGTTGATCGGATCTCGCCCGATCAAGCCGATAAGTTGGACCTACGTCGGTGGAGAATCGCCTTCAGTGGCGCCGAGCCCGTCCTGCCTCGAACGCTTCATGACTTTTCCAATCGCTTTGCGGCGAGCGGTTTCTCGGCTAAGTCTTTGCTTCCCTGTTACGGATTGGCCGAGGCGACTCTGCTGGCCGCTTGCGGGGATGGTCCGAGTGAGCCAACGGTCGTGACGATCGATCGCGAATCGTTGAGCACGGGTCGACCCCGCGTGATTCAAGACGACGCAAAAGTGAAATCGAAGCAGAAGATCGTCAGTTGCGGGCAGCCGGCGCGCGAAACGGAGTTGGTGATCGCGGACCCGGAAACTCGCCGCGAGGTTCGTGAACGGGTCATTGGTGAGATCTGGCTTCGAGGGTCGAGCGTCACCGATGGTTACTGGAATCGTGCTGATGAAAATAACCAACGCTTTCACGCCATGTTGGAAGATGGTCGCAGCGGATTCTGCCGGACGGGCGATCTCGGTTTCATCCACGACGGCGCGCTGTTTGTCACCGGCCGCTTGAAGGACCTGATCATCATTGGTGGTCGCAATCTGTTTCCTCAGGATATCGAGGAAACGGTTCGGCAAGTCATGGGACCTCGGTCGGGAAAATGTGCGGCTTTCCCGGTCGATGCGGGTCGCGGTGAGGCGTTGGTGATCGTTGCCGAACTTCCCCGCCAATCGGATCCGGCGACCTATCCCGATCTCGTCCGGACGATCCGGCGCGTTGTGATCGAAAGTCACGAAGTCGATCCCCGTCACGTCCTGCTAGTGCGGCAGGCCACCGTCCCCCTGACGAGCAGCGGCAAGGTTCAAAGGCGTCGCTGTCGGGAACGCTTCGATGCCAACGACTTCAAGTGCTTACATCGCTATGACCGCCACTCCGGCAGTTCACAAACTCCTATTCCGATTCCCGAGTTACCGAGCAACCCCGGTCCTGAGCACCGCACCAGCACGCAGTCGGCAATCGAATCCTGGATGGTCGAATGGTTGATCGCTCGGGGTGGAGTGGCACCCGAGGATGTCGACCTGGAACGACCTTTTGCCGAATACGGCCTCGACTCGATGACAGCCGTGGAGATGAGCGGCGAAATTGAGGATTGGTCGGGCGTGGAACTGACACCGATCGTCGCCTGGAATCACCCCACCGTCACGCGGCTCAGCGGCTACATCACCGATCAATTGCTGAGCGAACGGGACGACCGTACAAGCGGATCGTCGAATCCCTCCATCGAGGACCTGCTGACCGAGATCGAACAGTTGTCGGACGAGGAAACCGAACACGCGCTGGCCTCCAAGCGACGCAAGTGAGCGGCTTGCCCCCACTGGCACGTTGGCTGTGGTTTCGCCAACATGATCATGTCTTCCGGACGGATCGACCACGCCCTCTCGCCTGACACCGCATGGCTTCGCGATCTCCCGGGGACCCGCCCGATCAGAGTTGTCGTCGGCTTCACCTCGGGTCCGACGAATTGCAAATTCGAGGAGCACCATGAAGAACGAGGATCCGCTTCGCGAGCGATATCTTCGTTGGTTGCGAATCGGAGTCGGGTTGTTAATTCTTCTCGCCTTCCCGGCGGTGCTGCATTCTTATGCTGCGGTCAGCACACTCTTCAATTATCCCGCCGATTGGGTTCCGAATTCCCTGCCCGAAAAACAGGAATTCAACCACTTAATCGAGCACTTCGAGATCGCCGATCTGATCATGATCGCATGGGATGGCTCCGATCTTGAATCGGAAGAACTGGATCGCGCGGCCGCCGCGTTGCAGCCGCTGTGTCACAGGGAGCCAGCCTCGGACGAGACTGCGACCCGGGGAACCGATCCGCTGGCGGGCTGGGTAGATCTCTCACCTGATGCGTTGTCCGTTGGCCAGAAGGTCCTGCGCACGTGCGAGGAAGATCTTCCATTGGAATGGGTGCGAACCGGCACCGAGATGGTGGAGCAGTTGACCTCTTCGCCGATCAACTTGGCGCGAGAATCGGCCGTCGAGAGGCTGCAGGGAACCATCATCGGGCCGGACGGCGAGCAAACATGCCTGCTGGTATCGCTGCGCAACTCCGGTCAGCTTCACCGGCGTCAGGTGCTTCCGGCCGTGCGCACCATCGTCGCCGATGTCGTGGGCAAGTCTTCGGGTCAGATCGCATTGGCGGGCGGTCCGTTCGAAGCGGCGTCGGTCGATGCCGAGAGTATTCGCTCGATCTTGTACTTCACACCACCCTCGGCAATCGTTGCCGCATTGCTGTGCTTGATCTGCTTGCGATCCTTTCCGATGACGGCGGTCATCGTATCGGTGGCCGCGATTGGCGAAGGACTCGTCTTGGCAGCGGTCTATTACACCGGCACACCGATGAACGCTGTCTTGATCGTGTTGCCGCCGCTGGTCTTCGTATTGACGGTCTCGGCGGGGATTCACCTGAGTAATTACTACCTCGACGCAGCCGCCGAATTCCCCGAATTGACACGGGGCGAAGCCGCCCAGCGCGCGATGAAGGCGGGCGTCGCCCCGTGCGTCTTGGCGGCGGGAACAACCGTGATCGGCCTCAGTTCACTGCTGCTGGTCCGGTTGGAACCCGTAAGGATTTTTGGAGGCGTCGCGTCGCTGGGCGTCAGTCTGACGTTGGCCTTGTTGATCATGGTCATGCCTGGAGCCATGGTGCTGACCAAGCCTCGGCGCAGGAAGGTGCAATCCGAAACAGAATCGCGGGTGGGCATTGCTGGTTGGCTCCAGCGTTGGATGCGACGGCGTTTGGCGCGGCCTTGGCCCCTGATCCTGACTTTCCTGCTGGTTGCGATCGTTTTGTCGCTCGGTCTGCCGCAACTGGAAAGCACGGTCAACGTTCCACGCATGTTTCTCCCGGAGAGTGACATTCGTAGGCAATACGCGTGGTTCGAGGAACACGTTGGTCCGACGGTTGAGGGCCAGTTACTGCTTACGTTTCCCCGTCTGTCCGAAGACGAGGATCCCCTGCAACGCCTGGCGATCGTCGGCAAAGCTCACCAGCGAGTGTTAGCCCAGGACGAGGTGGGTGGAGCCATGTCGGCGCTCACGTTCATTCCTCCGCTGCAGCGACGCCGCAGCCTGGCCGCGACGGCGAGACGCAGTGCGGTGCGGACGCTGGTGCGCGATCCCGATTCCTCGTTGGGACGACTTGGCTTCATTGCCCGCAATGACGACCAGGAAATCTGGCGAATCAGTTTGCTGATTCCGCAAAGGGACGAGGCGGACTACAGCGACACAATCGCGTCGATTCGTCGTGCGGTTACCGATCCGCCACTTAGCGACGACATCCCCGTGGAGGTGTCGGTTACCGGCAGCATCGTCATTGTTCAACGGGCGCAAGAAGTCCTGCTGAGCGATCTGTTCCGCAGCTTCATGGCCGCCTTCGGGGTAATCGCTGTGGTGATGATTATCATGTTGCGCAATGTGGTTGGCGGCTTCATCGCCATGGCCCCCAACCTGTTTCCCACCGTCGCGTTGTTTGGGGCAATGGGATTGGCAAGGATTCCACTCGACATCGGATCGGTCATGTCAGCGAGCGTCGCGTTGGGGATCGCGGTCGATGACACGGTGCACTTGCTGAGCCGTTTTGGTTCGCGCCGCGCGCGCGGCCTCGGCCAGATCCGTGCGGCGTACGGTGCGTTGGCTCAATGCGGCTGGGCAATGTTTCAAACGACCCTGGTCTGCGGCATCTCGCTGATGGTGTATTGGTTCAGCGACTTCGTTCCGACCAGCCGATTTTCGCTTTTCATGTTCGCGCTGTTGGCCAGCGCCTTGCTGGGCGTGATTTTCTTGTTGCCGACGCTGATGGCCAGCCCGCTGGGACGCTTCCTTTCGCGGCCGATCGGGGCCAGCGCCGAGGCGACTTTGTACGCAGACGAGCCGGCGGGCGAAGTCCCTCACGACGTCCGACGGCTTCCCACACGCTGGCAGAAAGCGGACCAAGAGCACGAACCCGAACCGCCGTCCGCGAAGCCTCCACCCAGCTCCGATTCACGCACGGCACCAACCTCTCGCCCGTCCTAAATAAGTGTGCGCAATTGTGAATTCCTAGCCGTGCTCGTGCTCAGTCGCTCGCGACGGCGCTCGTGCTCGAATCAATTGGCGTGGCTCTTACCATTCTTTTCAATTGCGAGCACCGCTTCGCTGAGCACGAGCACGAGCACGAGCACGAGGAGTTCCGCACTGTTCCACAATCGCGCACGCTTATTTAGAGCCCGGGACGACACTTACCCAATACATAATCGCAGTCATCTTTTCTACTGGAATGCTGACGCTGGGTATCGCCCTTCTCT
>JARFQX010000857.1 GCA_029287555.1 Rubripirellula sp.
ACGAGATAACGGAGCGGGTCTCGTGGGCTCGGAGATGTGTATAAGAGACAGGTTGATGACCGTCACAAATTTTTCGCCGACCCCGAGTTCCATGTAGGGCAAACGGGGGTCGCCGAGTGTGATCAACCAGATCGGTTGGCCCGTCTCGGCATCGCGACACTCCAGCGATCCGTCGGATGAAATCGAGTAGAGGTGGATGCGGGGCACGGTCCGAACACTGGTCTTGGCATCGATCCCGCGTCGTTTGAGCCGACGGATTTGGTTGTTGGCCAAACGCTCCGCTTCCTTGCGGCCGATCGGCCGACCGGCGGCGTTGATTTGATCGGCTGCAATGCGCGCGAGCACCTTGGGTTCGGAGTCGCCAGCGGATGGATTGGGGTCGGCCGTGCTCGCTGATCCTGAATCCGGCGAAATGTCTGCCGCTGCATCCCCGGTGCCACCACTGGCTGGTTCGGAATCGTCCTTGGGAGGGACCATGACGATCTCGACATACTCGCGAGGATTCGCTTGGTGCACAAAGAGCTTTTGGTCGACGATCGACTTGGCTCCGTAGGGGGCCGGAATGGGGCGGGCCCAGGCCTGCTCGAGCCCAAGTTGACGCATCACATCGGGGCTCACCAATTCTTCCGCCGTCGCCGTCGTGAGCAGGGCGGCTGACAAGCAAATCACGGCAGTGGCCAACAAACGGTGCATGAGCGAACGTATCCTTCAATGGAAAAGCGGCGGAGCCGAGGTCAAGCGAAAAGCCCGGCATCGCGCGACACCGGGAAGCTTGCGGGGCGGCGATATGACCACAACCGCCCATGGATATTCTAGTCGACGCGTACGTGGTCGGCGAATCTTTTGCGGGTGACCGGAAAAGGCGACGGCCCAAATACCGTTCGGCCCGAAATTTGTGACGGTCGTGCAGAAGGCCTTTATTTATTACGCGGGGCCTGAATTCTCGTCCGCTACTCAAATCAGACTCTGGACGACTGCCTTCAGGGCCGGACCCTAAGAGCCGCCAATGGGCCTTTGGGTGCCTCGCGTTCTTGAAAGTCGTTCCCGCTCCTGGTTTCTTTTTTCCGGGTCTTTCGGGCCACTTATGCCGTTTGTAGCAATCATTTGCCGGCAATTGTCAAATCGCGGCGACCTGCCCCATAATCGTTGGCTTGCGATAGCACGAGCATCCCGGCATGACCGGACGACATTGAGGAGTGGAGTGGAAATGAATGCGTTTGGACCTGGTGGGAAGAAGATCCTGATGATCGTCGGCGACTTCGTGGAAGACTACGAGGCGATGGTGCCGTATCAAATTTTGCTCTGTGCTGGTCACGAGGTGGCGACGGTGTGCCCGGACAAGGAGGCCGGCGAAACGGTTGCCACTGCGATTCACGACTTTGAGGGGGATCAGACCTATAGCGAGAAACCGGGCCACCGCTTCGCGATCAACACGGCCTTTGAAAACCTCCGACCCGAGGATTATGACGGGTTGGTGATCCCCGGAGGACGCGCGCCGGAATACCTTCGTCTCAACGCCCGGGTGTTGGAAGTCGTTCGGCATTTCGCGGACAAGCAGAAGCCGATCGCAGCGATCTGTCATGGTCCCCAAATCCTGGTGGCGGCCGGCGTGCTGGCCGATCGCCAATGCAGCTGTTACCCGGCGGTTAGTCCCGAGGTTGCCGTCGCCGGCGGCACCTACGTCGCCCCCTCGGAGTCGATGGACTCGGCCCATGTCGATGGGAATTTGGTCACCGCTCCTGCCTGGCCGGCTCATCCGGCGTGGATGCGCGAGTTCCTGAAGTTGTTGTAGAGTCCTTTCTCAAGTCGCCGTTTGCGAGCCTTCTGGAAAGAAAGGCTCAGAAGGCAGCATCAACTTCAACCGCCACCCAAAAGGATGGCGGCGGCAATTCCGGCGATTGCCAGCAGCAGCACGCCGACGACGATTCCGATAAGCAGCATTGGTTTTTGTTTCTTCGACCCCTTTCCCTGTCCGCCGGGTTTCTGTCCCCCGGGTTTCTGCCCCCCAGATTTTCCGCCGGCGTCCTCGTCTTGCTCCTGGACAAACTCGAGTGGATCTCCAGGAATGGGGCCGTCGTAGACACTTTTCTGGCCATGGGCGGGGAACTGGGTAACCGCGTTGGCACCTCCGCTGCTCGGAAATTTAATCTGACTGAAATCGAAATTCTCGTCGTCCGGGTCAAGGCTTCCCGCCGAGATCGGTGCCGGTTTGGCTCGAGAGGGAGCCGACTTGCCAACGCTGATTACCGCACCACATTTTGGACACTTAATCTTCCCATTGGGTGGCGCCGCTTTGAGCTTCAGCGAAACCGAACAGGCCGAGCACTTGACGGTCAGCATAAGGAGTCTTTTCGCAGAGGAAGTTGGACGGAGATCGCTTCGTTTGGCGAGACGAGTCAAACCATCAATCTTAACCCATTGGATCGAATCTCAAAGAGACTCGCCTGGCCGGCCGGCGTTTGTCTCGTCGGCTATGACGGAAATGAAAATGCGCTAAACTACTTCCGGTTCGTTTCCCCGCGGCCTCGCGTGGCCCGTAACACGGGATGTCTTCGCAGATTGAACTTGCCACGATTGGCTGCGCCGCCTGGATGTGGGTCGGTCCGTAGCCGCCCTAAGAGCAAGTCTTCGGGTGCGGGCGCCCGGGATCAATCACGCAGCGGGACCAATCTCGCAGCGGGACCAATCGCGCAGCGGGACCAATCGCGCAACGATCCATGTTCTCACCCTTCCTTGTTCTCTGTTTTCTTGGATGATGCAATCGGATGAGCACTGCTACCCTTCTCTCGCGTCAAGAAGTCAACCAGGACGATTGTTGGGACCTCGCCAGCCTCTATCCCCATGATGCGGCATGGGAAGAAGATTTGAAGAAGCTCGACGCGAGGATACCGGACCTGGAGTCCTTTCGCGGGCGGTTGAGTGAATCTGCATCCGTGCTGGCCGAAGCCCTGACGGTTGACAGTGAGTTTGATCGCCTCGCGGAGCGTCTGGGTACGTACGCCTTTTTGAAGACGACCGAAGACCAGACCGACAGCACGTACCAGGCAATGAAGGCTCGTTTTCAAAACCTGGCGGTTCGAGCGAGCCAGGCTGCGAGTTATATGCGGCCGGAAATCCTTGGCATCCCCGAAGCGACAATGGCGGAATTCATCAAGGATGACGCGATCGAGCCCTTTCGGCTGCAACTTGAAAGGCTGCTTCGGTATCGAGACCACACCCTGAGTGACAACGAAGAACGCCTGCTGGCAATGCAGGGAGAGATGGCCTCGGCCGCCAGCAACGCGTTCCGTCAGCTGAATGATGCGGATCTTCGATTCGGCGAACTGGAAGACCACCGCGGAAGCACGGTCGAGTTGTCACACGCGACCTTCAGCCAGTTCTTGATCAGCCCCGAACGAAAGATTCGGCGCAAAGCGTTTGACCAGTACTACCGGCAGTTTGCTGCTCATGAGAACACGCTGGCGGCGACCCTCAGTGGGAGCATTCAGCGGGACGTTTATTACGCGCGAGCGAGAAACTATCCCAACAGTCTCGAAGCGGCACTGTTTCCCGACAACGTACCGGTGGACGTGTACAACAACTTGATCGCCGCGGTTCGCGACTCACTTCCCAACGTCCACCATTACCTTGAGGTGCGTCGCCGCAAGATGGGCCTGAAGGATCTGCATCACTACGACACCTACGTGCCGATCCTCAGTGACGTGGAGAAGCACCACACGTGGGACGAAGCCGTCGAAGTCGTGATCAAGTCGCTCGAACCACTCGGTAGCGAGTACTCGGCGGCTCTGGAAGAGGGACTGCGCGGTCGTTGGGCCGATCGATACCCCAACCGCGGAAAACAGAGCGGCGCCTTCAGTTGCGGATCGTTCGATGGCGATCCCTACATCTTGATGAATTTCAAACCGCAAGTGCTCAACGATGTGTTCACCCTGACCCATGAAGCGGGT
>JARFQX010000915.1 GCA_029287555.1 Rubripirellula sp.
CTCGTGGACCGCGTCGGATTGATCAAAGGTGACCCACCGCCAACTCGCCGCCACCAACCAGGTAATCGACAAGCCGAACACGCCCCACCCCAGCAACCGAGTCGTCGTTCCGAGTTCCAGGTAGAAATCCAGCGCGGCAAGCAGACTCGCCATCAGCAGGATCCCGACGACGGCTCCGATCGCCAAGGTGGCATGCCGCCGCTGCCGTTCCTTGTCGCGAAGCCGGCGCAGTCGTTGATGATGCTGGCCTTCTTCGAGCCGCCGTTCAGCCAAGGCAACCTGGTCCGGTGAAGTCACACTGCTCATGGCCAGATGCTCCCGTGAAAAGCTTGAGGTGAAAACCGATCGTTCATTTCATCACTCGTGGGTGCGACTTGCAAGCAACAATTCGATCCCTAACACCCCAAGCAGGATCCAAACCAAGATCGGCCACTTTTCATCGGCACGCGCGGCGCCAGCCGGGACGAACTCTCGGATCCGCTTGTCTTCGAGGTCCAAAGGCTCCTCTGGCAGGCCGGTGGCCTCGCGGAACTGGTCCGTGCCGAATCGGCCGATGTCGGATTCGACGGGATCGATGTTGCGAACGATGAGGGACGAATCATCGGTTGAGATTCCGGGGGTCTGCCGAGCCTCGGTGATCCATTCATGGATGACAGGTTGTCTGGCATCGAGTTGACCGGTCATCCAAGCGGCGAGCTGACGCACCAGTGGAACGAACAATCGGTTCTGCGGCCAATCATTCCAACTGCGGTCGGCCGAGGTGCCCACGAACACGAATCGGCCTTGGCCGCTGGGATGTGAAATCACGAGCGGTGAGCGACGACTGTCCAACAGCACGTGGGTTTCCGCGTCAAGCGAGCGGACCGGCATCAGGCGTCGGGTTTTCAACGACCGCAGGTCGCCGTATTGAGGGTTCCGGAAAGGACTCAGTGCCGGATGCTCTCGATCAAATTCGCTGACGGCCGCCAGCGTATCGACCGCCGAGCCGATCGTTGTCGTACCGATCAATCCAGCGGAAGTCAGCGAGTCGATCACCGCATTTCCGGTTCGTTCACCAACAAACCACATCGCGTTGCCGCCTTCGGAGACGAAGCGATGCAGGCGCCGGGCATCGCTGTCCGAGAAACGCCCGAGATTGGCGAGCACGATCAAACGGAAACCGGCAAGGTCGGGAAACCCCGAGCCTTGATCCCAGATGAGCTTCTCGATCTCGAATGTCCGTGATGGCGAGTCACCGATCGGTGTCTGCAGACGCAACGCGGTTTCCAAGAAATAGGCTTCGCTTTCCCACGACTTGCGGCCGGGATCGCCATCGACCAACAACAGCCGATCGGGATGACGTACCTCGAAAGCGACGTATCGTCGATTGTCGAACAGCAACGGGTCGTCGCGCTCAATCGTGCATTGGCCTTGATAGATGCCCGGCTGGGTGATCGCTAGCTCGATGTCCACCGTCGTGCCAGTTCCGGGAGCAATCGACACTTCCTCTTGTTGCACGATCGAGCCGCTCGGTCCTTCGAGCTCCAACACAACCGGCAAACGTTTGACGGGAAAAGCGCCGGCATTCACGATTCGCACCGCCAACGTAACCGGCACGCCCGGACGAAGTTCGACTTGAGTCGCCGCCACCTGCTCAATCGAGGTGTTCTGTGCGATGGAAGGTGCGGGGTCATCGATCTGCACCTCCAAGTCCGCCAGCATCGAGAAGTCATCGGAGGGTCGCAGGCCGCCTCGCTGCAGATCGCTCAGCACCAACACGCTCTTGTCCGCGCGATTGGAGGCACCGAGCACGTCGGAAGCCCAACCCAGTGCATCTTGAAAACGCGTCGCGGTCGAAGCGGGATTCAACTGCGAAAGCTGCGCGAGGGAAACGGTTTCGACCCCCGATGCATCGAACAGTCCGAAGTGAACTTTGACGCGGTCACCGAGTGAGTCGACGTAGCGGCGTGCCCGCTTGATCGATTCATCCATGGCGGAATTGCCGTCTTGATGCATCGCTGACATGCTTGCCGAACGATCGATCAAGATGGCGACCTCGCGGGTCCGCCCGTCGAGAGGTGTGTCGGGTAAGAACGGTCGGGCAAACAAGAGGCCAAGCAGCAACATGGCGGCGGCCCGCATGGCAAGCAGAAGCCAACGCTGGATCTGTTGCCGGCTTTTCGTTCGCCGCACCACGTTCTTGACGAAGCGGATCGATCCGATCTCCACCGGCCGCGCGCGCTGTCGCAGCAGCAGATGAATCCAGACCGGCAAGCTCATGGCTGCCGCACCGGCGATCACGAAACCGAATTGAATGAAACTCATAACAAGCGGCCGAGGCCAAGGCAATTCACAGCAATTGGCTGCGAAGTTGGAAATACTCACGCAGTGCCAATGGCAACGGCATGTGGTTGTGGATCGGGACGTAATCGATATCGTGTGCGCTGCACAATCGCCGCAAGTCCGTTTGCCAGCGGTTCACCTCGGCAACAAACTCGTCTCGGATCACTTCCGCCTGGGTGACGATCTGTTCCCCGGTTTCCATGTCACGAAAGCGTATCAATCCGCTTAACGGCATGTTCGCTTCCAACTCAGTGAGCACGTGAAACAAGATCAACTCATGCTGATAGTGCCGGAAGTGTGCCAGGGCGTCGGCAAGTTCCTCTTCGTCAAAGTAGAAATCGCTGATCAGGACCTTCAAGCCGCGGCGCGGCGACAGTTCGGCGATCTCATGCAGGACACGCAATCGATCGGCTACGGGCCGCTCACGAGCTTGGGCCAACGTGTGAAGGAGCTCGAGTTGATGGTCGATCGTGCCGCGCGGTCGAAGGTGCGTCAGCAGTCGATCGGCAAATAGCGACAGACCGACTGCATCCCGCTGTCGCGACGCGAGATGAACCAGCGAAGCGGCTAGCATTGCGGCACAGCTCCACTTGCCTTCCCCCATCATCGAACGGCTCGAATCGACAATCAAATGCACGTCAACATTCGTCTCGGCGTCATATTCCTTGACAAATAGCCGTTCGTGGCGACCGAACAGACGCCAATTAATGTGACGCAAATCATCCCCTGGCATGTATTCGCGATGCGATGCAAACTCGACCGAAAACCCGGCAAACGGACTGGTGTGCAGGCCGTGCAAAAACCCTTCGACCACCGTTTGGGCGATCAATTCCAGGTCCTCGGTGGCGCCGAGCAACTCGGCTGAGGTCAATTGAGACGGGGGCAAGACGTGCGTTGTCATGTCGGCACCGGCACGCTTTGGAGCAGCTGGTGGATCACTTGGTCAACGGTGACGTTCTCGGTTCGGGCTTGAAAGTTGAGTGCCAATCGATGGCGCATCACCGAAGTGGCCACCGCGCGAATGTCCTCGAAATCGACGTGATAACGTCCCATTAGGATCGCCCTCGCTTTGCCACCGAGGACCAGGCATTGGGAAGCACGAGGGCTGGCGCCGTATCGGATGAATCGTTTCAAATTTGCCGCCGGCCCGCCCGCATCGCCTCGTGACGAGGTGACCAGATCGACCGCGTAATCAATCACGTCGTTGGCAATCGGAACACCGCGGACCAGCGATTGAAGTTGCACGACATCCTGCAGCGACAGGACCGGATCGAGCTGTACCGTTTGGTCGCCGGTTGTCGTTCGGACAATCTCCGCTTCTTCCTCCTTCGATGGATACTCCACGGGAATGTTGAACATGAAACGATCGAGCTGGGCTTCGGGCAATGGATACGTGCCTTCCTGCTCGATTGGGTTTTGTGTTGCGACCACGAAAAAGGGCGGGGAGAGTCGGTAGGTTTCGCGACCAACCGAAACTTCCAATTCCTGCATTGCCTGCAGCAGCGCCGCCTGCGTCTTTGGCGGAGCCCGATTGATTTCGTCTGCCAGCAAGAAGTTGGTGAACAACGGCCCGCGAAAGAACTCCAGCCGGCGGCGCCCCGTTTCCGGATCCTCTTCGATGATGTCCGATCCGGTGATATCGGACGGCATCAAATCGGGGGTGAACTGGATTCGGCCGTAATCCATCTCGAGCATTCGGGCCAGCGAACGGGCGATCAAGGTCTTTCCTAACCCCGGCACGCCGATCATCAGGGCGTGACCGCGGCAAAGCATCGCGATCAATAAGCTGTCGATGACCTTTTCTTGGCCAATGACAGCCCGACTGATTTCTTGTTTCAATCGCGCTCGCGCCGCCTGCAATCGTTGCACGATCTCTGGATGTTCGTTGGCTGCAGAAGGGTCATTCACGGTGTTGGATCCGGAAATTGAGAGTTCGAGCGATCCGATGGCAACGAGTCAGCGCTGCTCTCGGTAGACTGAGCGATCCGTTCCGGGAAGATGACAGTGCGCTGGGCAAGGACGCCGTCGATAGGGAAGCGCACCGTGTCGACAACGTCGGATTCAACCGCGGCTTGCTTCATCGTCTCGGGCTCCAAGGCGTCAAATTCCGTTCCCGCCTGGTCACCGTTGTCGTCGAGCTGGGCATGCTCGGTTGGAACCAGGCCCGTGGAGGTGAACTCTTCGTTGACGCGACTCGCCGTGGCCCGAAAGAGTTGCAGCACGTTTGTGATCGATTCCATTTGGGGACGGCTCGCTTCAGCGACTTCCTTCTCGGCGAGTTCCCGGTCAGTTGGCTCGTTTTCAGCTGGCTCGTCTTCGGTTGGCGTGTTTTCCTGGTCCGGCGAAGCTACCGGTCCTACACGGGAATCAGGCGGTGTCGAGGCGATTTGCGTTTGCATCAACTCGGCAAGCAGGTGGGGAAATCGCGTCGCATTGACTTCGCCATCGGTGTCCGTTGCGGTGATCACGATGCGGCCCGGTGCTGAGAATGCTTTCAAGAAGCCGCCGGACCCTGCTTGCGTTAACCAGAAGACCTGTTCGGTTGCCTTCATGTCAGCAAACAGACTTGCCCACTGAATTGCATCAAGGTCGGGGCCGGGTAGGTGAAGCCAGGCATGTCGAGCGTCTTGGCTGCCATGTCCAAGCAGGAACACCCACACCGAGTCTTCCTCGCTGGCGCGGTCCCGGAGTTGCTTGACCGCTTGCGCGAGGTTCTCGGCGGTTGACACGGGGGTCTTCGGATTGGCCGCAGACAAGATCATCAGGTCTTGTTCATCCACCCCAGCGACCGTGATCAACCAGGTTCGCCAGGTCTTCGTGGTGTCTAGGAATCGGTCCCGATGCTCTTGATCCCCGGGGATTCCAACGACAACCAAGGCGTGGCGCCTGAGCCGATCTTCTGCGCTGCCGCAGACCGGCCAGAGCAAACCAAGCACCATCAAGGGCATCCAGCGAAGATGCGGATTCATCAAACAGGTCTCGCGGAACAAAGGAAAAGGGGGGTGAGAAGGGTCGGAAAATCCCTCCACGGTCGGTGCGCCGCTCCAGACGAACCCCTGCCGCGAGCGATAAGGAGGAACGGTAAGAATCGGGACTTAGTATAGGCCGCTTGCGGGATGGGGTGCCCACCGAGGCATGGTCGGGGGCAAGCCTCAGGCGAAGAATTCCACGAATTGGCAACAAATTCTTGGATTGACATATCGTGACATCACGATATATTGAGGTATCGGAGGATCAAACTGTTGACGAGCAAGAAACAAACGAACGGAAAACCGGGCGGTAGCGTGGATGCCTTCACCGACGCTGCGGAATGCCTCAAATCGCTGGCCCATCCCGTGCGTCTGAGGATCGTGCAGTTGCTCTTGCACGGTCGCTACACGGTTGGTGAATTGGCCGAAGATTGCCAAATTCCCGACAATGTCGCGTCGGAGCACTTGCGGTTGCTGCAGAGGTGCGGGTTTCTGACCAGCGAGCGAGAGGGCCGAAGGGTCTTTTACCAGGTCGCCGAACCTCACTTGAGCCAACTGATGGCCTGTATCGAAAGTCGATTCTTGTTGGGCAGTCAATGAGCGTCGCTGGCTTCAAGCGGGTTTTCGATGCGCTGCGGAAAGTGCCGAGTGGTCAGACTGGACCGAGAGACGTTATCGTTAACGAGAGTCCAATGAGAGCCTCCCCTTTTTTAGTTCAATTCATCGTCATCTAACGATATTTCGAGATACTTTTGCGTCGCCTAGGAGTCAGTGCCATGCAGACCATTTCACCGCAAGAATTGTCCGATCTGTTGTCCCAAGGTAAAGCCGAGCTGATCGATGTGCGGACGCCTGTGGAGTACCGCGAGATCCATATCGAGGGAGCCCGAAACGTGCCCTTGGATCGGCTTGAGCCCGAATCCTTGGTCGCCCAGCGCAACGGTCGTAGCGACGAGCCGTTGTACGTGACCTGCAAGACGGGCAAACGTGGCAGTCAGGCTTGTCAGAAATTTATCGATGCTGGATTCGATCGCGTGGTCAACGTCGACGGTGGCGTTGACGCTTGGGAGTCCGCCGACTTGCCGGTAGTCCGTGGCAAGAAGACGATCTCCCTGGAGCGGCAGGTGCGCATTGCCGCGGGCTTTCTGGTCTTGGTCGGCGCCCTGCTCGGCCTGTTTGTTCATCCCTATTTCGTCGGCATTTCGGCGTTTGTTGGCGCGGGTCTGATGTTCGCAGGGATTACCGACTCGTGCGCGATGGGCATGTTGTTGGCCAAGATGCCGTGGAATCAGGTGCGAGATTGCGAAGGAAGCACCTGCGCGGCCTGAGTGTGAGATTCAACAAAAGCGACGCTTCGTCGGCGTCGCGTCGACGACAAAGCTGGTAACAAAGCTGGTGGTTTTGCCTGAAGGAAACATTGAGGGGAATGAGATGTACCTGCAACGATACTATTTGGATTGCCTTTCGCATGCTTCGTACATGGTTGCGGACGAACGCACCGGTGAGGCGGCGGTGATTGATCCCCAGCGAGATATCAAGATTTACTTGGACGATGCGAAGGAGCACGGTTACCAGATCAAGCACGTGATCCTGACGCACTTCCATGCCGACTTCGTGGCGGGACACATTGAGCTTCGAGATCGGGTCGGCGCCAAGATCTATCTGGGTAAGCGGGCCGAGGCGGAGTTTGATTTTCAGTCGCTCGGCGACGGCGACGCGATTGAAATGGGTGACGTCCGTTTGGTTGCACTCGAGACGCCGGGGCATACTCCCGAAGGACTGACGATCCTAGCTTACGACACCGCCAAAGATCCGGATCATCCGTACGCCGCTTTTACTGGTGATACGCTGTTCATTGGCGATGTGGGACGACCCGACCTGCTGGCGTCGATCGGTGTCACCGCCGAAGAGCTTGCCAGCATGCTCTACGACTCGTTGCACGACAAAATCATGAAACTGCCCGATGCGACGCTGGTTTATCCGGCCCATGGGGCTGGATCGATGTGCGGCAAGTCGCTCAGCAACGAAGCCGTTTCCACGATTGGTGACCAGCGCAAGTACAACTACGCCTTGCAACCGATGAGCAAGGCGGAGTTCATGGACCTGGTCTCGGAGGATCAACCGGAAGCGCCCGGCTATTTCGTTCACGACGCGATTCTCAATCGTCAAGAGCGAGCCAGTTTGGATGAAGCGATGGAGGAAAACCTTCGTAAGTTGTCGCTGGAGGATTTCCTGGCGGCACAGTCCAACGGGGCACAGGTGGTCGATACGCGAGAGCCGATTGACTTTGCCGGGGCGCACTTGAAGGGCGCGATCAATGTGGGGATCGACGGCAAGTACGCGACTTGGGCGGGAACGGTCCTGCACAAGGAGTCGCCGATCCTGGTGATCGCCGACGAAGAGCGCGTTTCGGAATCGGTGATGCGTTTGGGGCGAATCGGATTCGACCATGTCGACGGGGTATTGGCTGGCGGGATGGATGCGTTGAAGGGACGCAGCGACTTGCTGGAGACGACCAATCGGGTCACCGCAGCCGCGGTCTCTGAATTGGACGACGTCCAGATCCTGGACGTGCGTTCTCCCAAGGAATGGGAAAGCGGCCACCTCGAAGGAAGCATCAATCTGCCTCTGAACCAACTCCAGCGTCGGCTCGAGGAAGTTCCCCAGGCGGGCAACCTGGTGGTGCACTGCCAGGGAGGCTATCGATCGAGCATCGCTGCGAGCATCCTGCAGAAGCACGGCCTGGCGAACGTCTGGGACTTGGTCGGCGGCTTCAAGGCATGGGTGCAATCGGGCAACAAGGTGGTCGAGGCAGCCGGATCGGAAGCCTGAGCAGTTTTGGGTTGCAAGTTGTTTCCGTGCTCAGTCGCTTGCGGCGTGACTCGTGCTCGAATCAGACAACGCGACCTCCGACGATCCATTTCGATCACTGGCACCGCTTCGCGTTCAGGGCCGGAGGCCCGACAGATGAATTGCCCGTTCGGTGAGGAACTGGACGGTAACCCCATGATCGGGACCTGGGCGAAGGATCTCGTGATTTTTTCGGAGATCTTGCACGGTCAACGCGTCGCGCCGTCACTAACTAGGGTGAAGCGAGTTCGTTCGTGACGACACCCGTCTCCGGGCGACCAGTTCCCCCTTGAAATGCGACGATTGCGTCATGCGACTGACCCTGTGAACCCTCCTGGCCTACCTCGACAATACCCTCGACCCGCCCCAGGCAAAGGCTCTGAAGGAGAAGCTCGAACAGAGCGGATTTGCCAAACAGTTAGTGCAGCGGATCCAGTTGGTCCTCGCCAATCCCGGCTGATCGGCTCCCTCGCCCGATGCGGCGGGGCCGGTCGAAGAGGCGAACGTAATCAGCGAGTACCTCGATAGCACGCTGCCGGAGGAGCAGGTTGCGGAGATCGAGCGAGCTTGTCTGG
>JARFQX010000948.1 GCA_029287555.1 Rubripirellula sp.
TACTGACACGCCCACCACCTAGATCCCCACGCGACTCGATTCGTCGGCAGCGTCAGATGTGTATAAGAGACAGATGGACGGTAGCGCCAAATCCCCCCGCCGTCGAGATGTCGCGTGCCGTAAGGTGTTTCGATGTGCGAGTGAATGTAGATCGACTGGTTGAAATAGACGCATCCGTCGGGTCCATACCGCAACGTGTGAACCAGGTGATGCGTGTCTTCGGTGCCAAAGCCGCTGAACACCACACGCCGCTTGTCGGCCACCCCGTCACCGTCGGTGTCTTGGAGGTAAAGCAATCGGGTGCTCTCCGCCACGTAGGCGGCGTCGGGACCGTCTGGCAGGACACCGGTGGGAATCAGCAGGCCATCGGCAAAGACCGTCCGCGTGTCGGCAACCCCATCGCGGTCGGTGTCACGCAACACAATGATCTTGTCGTCTGCGACTTCACCGGGACGGATTTGGGGATAGACGCTGCTACTGGCCACCCAGAGCCCGCCCGAGGAATCAAAGTTCACCTGGATTGGCTTGCTGATGTCCGGATCGGCTGCAAACAGGTTGACCGCTGCCAACTCGTCGACACGCATCTGGGCCCGTTCGGCGACCGGATTCGGCTCGGGGATATCGGTCAAGTCTCGCTGGGCGGAAGCGGTGGTCGTCAAGACACAGGCGAGAGCGAGCGGGGCGGCAGGCCGCAGCAGGCGGGAATGTTCGGCGGGCACGATGGACCAACTAGCAGTGGGGAACACGGGAAGGGAGACCAACCGGCTGAGATTATAAATCACTTTGGATAAAACCGCTCGCCGCCGATGATCTCAACGCTCGCCCGAGAGGGCAAATTCAGCACCACGCCGCATCACCGTGGGGAACGGCATCACCGTGGGGAACGGCATCACCGTGGGGAACGGCATCACCGTGGGGGACGGCATCACCGTGGGGGACGGCGAGCAGGAATCGTGCCCCCTCGGTCGTCCCCGCAGCGGGACAAGACCCGCGAGGTTGCCGATCCGGATGGCGACGGGTCAAGTTTGACCTCCAGCAGCGGTCCGTCTAATCTCTAATCGTGGGAGGACGTCGCAAAGGACACGCGTGCGTTTTCCAACCAATCCATTCACCGACCGAGGAAATTTGCATGCGGGCTCTTGCAGCGACGAATGACAGGGATCGGGAGATTTGCCGACGACAACGCGTGTTCATGGTGTTGATCTATCTGGCGTCGATCGTTGTTGCCGCGACGGCAGTCGGTCAACGTCCCAAGTCCAAGCAGGATCCCAAACTCAAGCCGCGACAGGAAAAGCTGCGAACCAAGGACGGGATTGAACTCCGGGCGTTTTACTTTCCCTCGGAAAAAGGAAAGGAAGCCCCGGTTGTACTGTTGGTCCACGAATGGCAGGGCCAGGCGAGTCCTTACGCGAGCCTGGTTCGCGCCCTGAATCAAGCCGGCTGCGCTGTGCTGATTCCCGATTATCGCGGACATGGCGGAAGCCAAACGTACATCGACGCCCGCGGTCAATCCAAGGAATTCGATATCGCCCGCATGTCGCGGCGAGATGCGGAGGCGATCGTCACTTTTGATCTGGAGAAAGCAAAGGGATACCTCAAAGAGGAGAACAACGAGGGTTTGCTGAACCTCAATGCGCTGATAGTTATCGGTGTGCGCGAAGGCTGTGTGCTGGCTGCTCAGTGGGCCAAACGCGACTGGAGCTTCCCCAGCGTGGGTCGCAACAAGCAAGGCCAGGACGTCAAGGCGCTGATCATGATCTCGCCCGAAAAACAACTCAAAGGGATCTCCATCGATTCCGCCATCATGGATCCCAACCTGTTGCGGTTGCCGATCATGATTGTTGCCGGCGCGGGCAGCCCTGAAGTTTCCGAAGCGAAGCGTCTTGGCAAGCGAATCGAGGGGATCAAGAAACGAATGGGACGAGGCGAAGCAGAGGGCTTTCAGCTGAGCCTGGCCAAAACGTCGCTGAGCGGCCCAGCCCTGGTCACGGAAGTCAGCAGCGTGATCCCGGCTATCGTCAAGTTCATTAACGAAGAGGTCGAGGTGAGCGATACGGTCAATCCTTGGATTGAGCGGGAGTAGTCTCCCCGGTGTAGAGCATTTTCAAATTTCTCGTAGGCGGCAAACGATAGTCGCCGATCGTATTGCGCTGTTAGGCTACGATCGGCGGAGCGATCGGCGACTATGTGATTCTTGAAAATGCTTTAGGGAGCCGCAAAGCGTGAGAGATCGTGCTCGATTTGAGTGCTGTTTCACTGGGTACGAGTACCATTTCACTGGGTACGAGTACGATGTTGACGAGCCGGTTCCAGGCTCCACCTTCGTTCCGATTTTAGGGTGAGCTACAGAGGCAACGATCTTCCCGAAACGGCGCTAACCCGGCACGCGTTCGAGTTGCTCTTGAAACCGATCGAATAAGTAGTGGCTGTCGTGGGGACCGGAGGCAGCCTCCGGGTGATATTGCACACTGAACGCCGCTGCTTCGCGGTGTCGAACGCCGGCGATCGTGTCATCGTTCAAGTTGCGATGCGTCACCTCCAGGCAATCGGGAAGTTCGCCGTCATCAACCGCAAAACCATGGTTCTGAGTCGTGATCTCGACTTTGCTGGTCTCCAGGTCGAGGACCGGTTGATTGACGCCGCGGTGACCAAACTTGAGCTTGAAGGTCTTGGCACCGCAGGCGAGAGAAAGCAATTGATGCCCGAGGCAGATTCCAAAAATTGGCAACTTGCCGATCAATTCGGCGATCGTCTTCTGGGCGTACTGGACCGGTTCAGGATCGCCAGGCCCGTTGGACAAAAAGAGTCCATCTGGTTCCAGACGCTGGATGTCGTCGGATGATGTATCTCCGGGAACGATCGTGACCCGATTGCCCCGCGACGCGAAGTGGCGGGGGATGTTCCACTTCATCCCGAAGTCCATGCAAACGACGTGGCGTCCCGAGCCCGAAGCCTTTGCACTTCCGATTTCGGTAGCCGTCCAATCATCGAGTTCTTCACTCCACGACATGGTCTGACGCGACATCACCTCGCGGACCAAATCGCGTCCAACCAGTCCCGGGGACGAAGCCGCTTTGCGGACCAGACTGTCATCGTCCAAATCGACGGTCGAAAGGACGCCTCGCATCGCCCCCTGCTGGCGGATCCGCCTGACCAACGATCGCGTGTCGATGCCCGCCAAACCGGGAATTCCATGCTGTTTCAAGTAACCGCCCAGATCACCCTCGGCTCGGTAGTTGCTGAAAATCCGGCTCTCCTCGCGGACGATGAACCCCGACAACGACGGTGAATCATGCTCGATGTCGATTGAATTGACCCCGTAATTGCCGATTTCGGGATAGGTCATCGTTACGATCTGGCCGCGGTAACTGGGATCGGTCAGGATTTCCTGATAACCGGTCATCGCGGTGTTGAAGACAACTTCGCCGGAAACCTCGCCATTGGCTCCAAAGGATAAACCACTGAACACGGTACCGTCTTCGAGTGCCAGTTTCGCAACAGTCATGGTGGTGGGAAGCTCAAACCAAAGGGAAAGAGAACGCCGACGTGTGAGGCATCGGATATCAGCTGCGAAGATACCAGAGATTGGCTTTTTCGCGAGCCCGCCAACGGGACGTTTGCAGCGGATCAGCCAGCATCGACCCCGGGGAAGCGTGAGTTGCCCCGGATCGGAAATTGAGCACAGTGGGGGTTCATCCAACGCCCCCCTCCTCGCAACGAACCGATTCCCCACGGAGAAATTCCTCCGCGCGGAAAGACTCGACGTCAAACTTGATCAGGTATCGATCAGATCGTCGGGAGAAAGCAAAGGCACTTCATTTTCTTCAGTTTCCTGCTTCTCTCGCCAAGGCTCCTTCTTGCGATAACTCTCCAGCTCTTTCTCCAGCTGTTCAAGCTGCTCGTGCTCGTCGGCTTCACCGAGTTCGACAGCTTTCTGGCTCCACTCAATCGCCTTTTCGAAATCGCCCGTTTCGGCGTAGGCGGCTCCGAGGGTACTCAGGATGTGAGCTTCCTGGTAATCACTCAACTTGGCAGCTTTCTCAGCCAATTCCAGCGCTCGTCTTCCGTCGCGAACGGAATCATTCGGGGAGGTTGCGAGCACCCACGAAAGGTTGTTGTAGACGCCCGCGGCTTCCCGCTTCTGTTGTTCATCGGGATCGGTCAACTGGATGTTCCCAATTGCTTCAACCGCTGCTTCGTAGTCTTCAATCGCCGCGGAGTGGTCGCCGACACTCAGTAGCGCGTCGCCGCGAGATCGCAAGACTGGAACGTTTTTCGGATCCGACTCCAGCACGCTGCTCAGGATGTCGATCGCTTTGCGTGGGCGATTGTCAAGCGAATAGAGGCTCGCCAGTCGCAAGCGGTGAAAGACATTATCGGGATTGCGATCGGACAGCAGCTGTGCATCGTTGATGGCGTCGGCGATTCGGTTTTCGGCCAGGGCGATTCGCGAGCGAAGGGCGACTACCAGGTCGGCGTTTTCAATCTGAGGGGCAATCTCCACCGCAGCGCGGAAGTCCTCCTTGGCCGATTTCACGTCTTCGCGATCGAGTGCGATCTCGGCCCGTTGCAACAAGGTCATCGGATCTTTGGGCTGCATCGCGACCGCTTTATTCAGGTCCGAGATCGCCTCGTCGAACTTCTCCTGCGAGCGGTAAAGGATGGCACGCATTCGATACATCCCCTCGCTGGGCTTGGCGGCGAGCATCTTGGTGACCAAGCGAATCGCCTCATCGACTCGATTCAAGTCGACGAGTTGCTGCACGGCCCTTCCGGCGAATTCGGTGTTCGTTGGATCCTTTAACAGAACATTTTCCAGATCGGCGATCGCCCCCTCGACATCACCGGTTTTCAAACGCAGAGCGGCTCGATCCTCGAAGGCCTTGAGGTTGGTGGGGTCGGCTTCGATCGCAGCATTAAGATCTTCCAGTCGATCCTGGTCATCGTCACGAGTCATGGCACGAAGCACGTAAGCGGCGCTCTGTTCGACCGGATCGTCTTTGAGCAGTTCGATCGCCCGAGTGGTCGCCTCGGTGATCGCATCCTTGTCGCCCCCGGGCAGCAAATTGAGCCGGGCGATCAGCAGATAAGCCTCCACTAGTGTCGAATCGTACTCGACCGCCTCTTGCAGTCCTTGCAACGCTTCATCCCGGAGCTGCACTTGACGACGTCCCGGCGCCCGGATCATGGCCGCGGCGAGCATCTGGCTTCGCTGCAGCAAAATGGAGCCGAGCATCTTGTTGGCGAACGACAGATTCTCTTCATCGAGCCCCTTGTTGATGGCCGACTCGAGCAACGCACTGACCGCTTCAAGCTCTTCGACGCTCTCAGCATCGATCCGTTTGATGACGGCTTCGTCCAGATCCGCTTGGCCTTGATTTGCCTCTTTCGAGTCCGCCGCAGGCGGTTGGGACGTCGGTTCCTGCGGCGATGCCGGCTGGGTTTCGGCGGGCTGCGGAGCCGTTTCTTGGGCGGAAAGTACCGGGGAAATCGCCACGGAAGCGATCACGGCGGTGGCAACAGCAAGCAAACGCGTGGGGCAACTGGTCATATTCGACTGTCCGTCTGGGTCGGGGTTGACTTTTGAACATTATGACGACTCGGCCACTTCAAGCGTAGACGAGGTTCCGGAATTCCCTTCGCGACACGGATTCGAAGCATGGAAATTCTCTCGACACGGCAGAATTTCGGCATAGAGGAGTCGGCGGAGCGATTCGACTTGGAGAGTACGATTTCCGGCCCCTTGCCAGAAAATGAACTCGCCGGCGCAACCGTCATAACCGGACCCACCGCGCGCACGATTGGCCCATTCGACTCGCCGGCGGCCGCATCGCCTGATGACCCGGACCGATCTGCCGATTGAAGGAATTGAACGGAAGGATCGGACGGACTCGGTCCGGTGACCAATGATGCCCGAAAGCAAGGATGGGATGGGACCATGAGGGTCGGCAAAAAGCAGGAATGTAAGAGGCGTTGGCTGCGGGCCGCGGTAATCTCCTCGGCTCTCCTCGGCGCGGTAAGTCCGGCTATCGCGTGGTGCGGCGAGCCGATCGAGCGGCTCGGTCGTACCTTCGGTTTGGGCTGGGGCGACGGCTACCACACCTGCGCCGATTCATGCCTGCGACTCGGTGCTGATCTGCCACCCCGTTCCTTCACCGCTCGACGCCAAGCCGCGCATGCCCACGGTCATTCGCGATTCACGCGTCTCGGGCATCGCGCCGGTACGACCTTCTATGACCACTTTGACGCCGATAGCGATGCTTGCGACGCGCAATGTCCATCTCACGGTCCATCTCACGGATGCGACACGCCACCTCAAATCCTGATCGACGGATCCCAGGTAATCCGCGAGCACCAGCATTCCGGCTCAACGCAGACCGACTTGGCGGCCAACTCCCCCACCACTCCGGTCGACTCACGCCCGCTTGAGACGTCCCCTCGAAGGCAATCAAATTTAACGGGCAATTCACCCGCCAATTCACCGGCCAATTCACCCGTCCCCAATTCACCGGTTCTAAATCTCCCGGGAGAGGAAAGATGGCCCGTCCCCAACTTGGCCGACTTGTCGCCGTCGGAATCGCGTCCGGGAATCGATGCCTTGGCTGCGGATCCCCGCACACGACTGCCTGAGAAGCCCTATTCTCCGACCACTGCTGCTCCTCGCTCAACGCTCCCTTCGACGACCTCTTCGCAGCCTATCGAGTCGCCGCAGCGAAACGATCTTGATGCGACCGGGGACCGTTTCGCCTACACCCCGGTGCCCTCGCGGACTCCCGGTTTGATTCGACCGATCCACCCCCAGGAATTCGCCGCAATCGATTCGATCAGCGGCTCGAGCCC
>JARFQX010000958.1 GCA_029287555.1 Rubripirellula sp.
CGTTAAAAACTGGGCGTAACTTTACGCGCTTCTACAGATTCCGCAACATCTTTTTGCAAAAAAAAGTGGTTGCATCGAAAAAAAAATTTGCTACACGATCGCGCTTTCTTGCGTTGCTGCGCCCTCTGTTTGCTTGATCAATTTGCAAAACGCTTGGCGCCAACACAAACAAACGTCGCAAAAGTTGACGCGCTTCTTTGCATACCGCGCATCAATAACGTGGTCCGCTGATTTGTTGAATCGCCTGGAAATTGTTCACACCAAGGATCAAAAACAAGAACCCCAGATACGTTTCGCCCTTGGAAAACCCGTAGCCCGCAACAAGCGCCGCCGTGATAACGCTCACCCAAAGCGCTTGCACCATGTTGCCGCCCTTCATCTGCACGAACGAATTGACGATCCTTCCGCCATCGAGTGGCCAGACTGGAATCAGATTCAACAGTGCCCAAAAGACACTTGGGTAAACATACATGAATAGGATTGCCGTTAAGCCAACACTCGAGAGCGGCACTCCCTGTTGCAACCAATCGATTCGCGTAAGCGGCCAGACGACGGGAGATTGATACCCGGCTAGACGTACTGCGACAACGATCAACACCGCCGAGGCGATCTGGGCCAGCGGACCTGCCGCCGCGACCCACATCGCTTGCCCCGGCGACATGCCCCGCGAGTCTCCGTGTCGCGGGATTGCCAAGCCGCCGAGAAAATAAAGGACGATCGACGACTCAATTCCATTGCCCCGGAATGCCAGGGCGTGGCCCATTTCGTGGATCAGAATCGAGACGAAGACGCAGGCGCACCATATCAACAACAACGTCACAAAGCCCGGACTGTCTTGACGAAACCCGGCGTCCAAGCTTCTCGCCAATCCGTAGCCGAAGACGGCCGCCGCCGCCCAAAAGGTAACACTGACGCGGACCGGAAAACCAAGAATCTGGAAGCGAAGGTCGTAAGGAGTTTGTCCAGGTTCTTGAAGCAGCATCTTTTCCCAATCGCTCCGCCAAAGTCGGCGGGTTGAAATCCCCGTGGTTCGTTCCGACCGCCATCCAGCGCCGCCACACAGCTTACCGCATTCTCCGCATCGTCGAAGTACGCCCGACTCGAGCCATCAGCCATCACTTCAGGTTCTGCATCAGGAAGGCCCATAAGTCGGCGTACTCGTCGATCTTCTTGCTCGTCGGGGTTCCCGCCCCGTGGCCGGCGCGCGTTTCAATCCGAATCAGCGTGGGATGGTCGCAACCCTGCGCAGCCTGCAGCGCGGCGGCGAACTTAAAACTGTGACCGGGAACCACACGGTCATCACGATCGGCCGTTGTGATCAGCGTCGCCGGGTAACAGGTTCCGGGCTCCAAGTTGTGAAGCGGTGAGTAGGAAAGCAAGTTCTCGATTTGGTCCGCTTCATCACTACTTCCGAACTCAGTGACCCAGGCCCAACCGATGGTGAACTTGTGATAACGCAGCATGTCCATCACACCGACCGCCGGTAGGCAGGCGCCAAACAAATCGGGTCTCTGTGTCATCACCGCCCCAACCAACAAACCACCGTTACTGCGTCCTTGTAACGCAAGACGCGACGGGGTCGTGTAACCGGCTTCGACTAGGTACTCGGCCGCAGCAATGCAGTCGTCGAAAACGTTTTGCTTCTTCAAACGCATGCCATCCTGATGCCACTCGCGCCCGTACTCGCCGCCGCCGCGTAAATTCGCGACCGCGAATACGCCTCCCGAATCAACCCAAGCCGCCGTGCCCGGCGAGAATGACGGAGTGATGGAAATGTTGAAACCCCCGTAGCCGTACAGCAGGGTTCGATTCGAACCATCCAGATCCGTGTTCTTCTTTCGCGTCACGATGATCGACACCTTCGTCCCATCGCGGCTTTCACAAAACAGTTGCTCCGTGATGAACTCATTGACGTCCAAGGACACCTCGGGACGACGCCATAGCGAAACCTCACCGGTCTTCAGATCCACTCGATAAATCGATGCCGGTGTGATGTAGTTGGTAAAGGAAAAGAATGTCTCCTCGGCATCCTGACGTCCCCCGAAACCTTCCACCGTACCAACTCCGGGAAGCTGCATCTCGTCGATCATCCGACCATTGATCCCGTGCCGGGTCACTTTGGCCCGCGCGTCTTTGAGCCAACTCGCGTAAAAGGTCTCACCGAAAAGACTGACCGACTCGAGAACGTCGTCAGTTTCACCGATCACTTCGCGCCAATCTTCGCGGTTGGGCTGGTCCGCCTGGACCGCAATCACTCGACGCTTGGGCGCCTGGTGATCGGTCAAGAAGTAGAGTGTGTCCTGCACCGAAGCCACCCACTGATACTCCGCATCGAATCCCGTGATCAAAGCGATGATCTCAGATTCCGGCCGGCGCAAATCCTTGATGAAGACTTGCGATTGTGGCTCGCTTCCCTTCCAATTCTCGATGATCAGGTACCGTCCATCGTCGGTCACGCGAGGTGAAAAACCCCACTTCGGCTCGTCTGGGCGTTGGTAGACCAACGTATCGGCGGTTTGATCCTCACCGAGTTTGTGGAAGAAGAGCTTCTGGTTTTCATTCGTTCCGGTTAACTCCTCACCCTCTTTCGGTGCATCGTAGCGCCCGTAATAGAAGCCACTGCCGTCGGGCATCCAGGCGACACCGCTGAACTTGACCCAGCGAACGACATCGTCCAGATCTTTGCCGCTGGCGATGTCCCGCACGCGCCACGTTCGCCAATCGCTGCCTCCATCGGCCAGCCCGTAGGCGAGTAACTTCCCATCGTCGGTCGCCTGATAACCGGCAAGGGCAACCGTGCCATCATCGCTGAGTTTGTTGGGATCGATCAGCACTTGTCGTTGAGCGTCGAGCGAATCAGCCTTGTAGAGCACGTTCTGATTCTGCAAGCCGTCGTTGTACCAGTAGAGATAGGTGGAGTCGTGTCGTTCTGGTAAACCGAACCTGGCATAGTTCCACAGCCTTTCAATCCGCTCGCGGATCGCGGGTCGCTCCGGAATTGCCTGCAGGCAGGCATCGGTCACTTCATTCTGAGCGGCAATCCACGCGGCTGTCTGCTCGCTCTCGGTATCTTCCAACCAGCGGTACGGATCGGCGATTTCTCGCCCGTGGTAGTCATCCACCACGTCGACCTTTACTGTATCGGGATACTTCATGACGACTTGATCGTCGGAAACGGACACCGATTGAGCGTCGAGATGGCCCTGAGTCACGAGCCACAGCAAAGCGCAGCCCGAGAGGGTGGCGGGGAAAAGTCGCGGGGTCACGCGGCACATCCTTTGTCCGAGAAGTAAGTGGTGGGGCGTTCGTAGCGAGCAGGCTCACACGCTATCCTATTGTCTGGATACGCCCGTCGCGGAAAAGACTGGCGCGATCGGAAACACAATTTGTTGGGGCACAAATTGTCAGGGGCAAAGATTCAGCGACGGGCATTCGCCCCGTCGTGGCGTCACCGGCTTGATTGTTTGATTCATCGGCAGCCTTTACTGCCGCTGGCGGCGGCGACGGCAACGGGCGTTTTCGTCGATTCGTCGCTCGGCGAATTGGGAGACTTCCAGGTATCGCCGCTTCGCGGCATGATTTGGATCGTGCTCACGGTCGCGTTGGCTAGTGGAATTCTGCGACGGCGAGATCGCTTGGCCGCAATCCTCGCCGTCCTCGTCTTCGTCCCCCTGGCTGCCGCTTTGCACTGCCTGCACGACAGGGCGTATCGCCACACCGGTCTGCTTTCTTTGCTGGGGTCGGTCGAACAGGCAGCGGTCCTCGAGGGCAAGATCGATCGTCCCGCTTCGCTGAGACGACATCCGCTCTCTCCCTGGCGGATCGGTCGTGGAAAATCGCCCTGGCAGACGACGTTGGAGTTGAATCTCGATCGGATGCGAATGGGGCGCAAAATGCATCCGTGCCGTGGACGGGTGTTGGTTTTTGTCGACGGAGATTGCAGTCACCTTCGCCCCGGTGATGCCTTGCGCGTGTTTGGCGAGATCGCACTCTTTTCCGCACCGAGTAATCCGGGCGAAGTCGATCGCCGCAGCGTGTATCGACAACGTCGACTGCATGCTCGCGTGAGCTGTGATTCGATCGACCAACTAATCCTCCTGGGCTCCGCACCCTCACCGGCGCAGCGACTCTATCGGTTGATCGCGTCGATTGGATCGCGAGGACGGGAGCTTCTGCTGGAGCACATCGACGGATCGTCGGGATCTCTCTCGGCGGCGCTAGTCATGGGAAAACGGGAGTTCGTTGACGAATCGACGCGCGACTTATTGCTCGTGACTGGCACCGCGCATCTGCTCTCGGTCAGCGGCCTTCACTTGGCGATTGTGGTGGCGATTGCGGGATGGTTGGCGACGCTAGTACGGCTTCCGCTGTCACTCAAGATCGTTTGGATCTTGTCGATCTGTTTCCTTTACACGGCCGTCACCGGTGCACGTCCACCGGTGGTGCGTGCCGCGATTCTGGTTGGAACGTTGATGATTGCGCTCTGGATGAGACGGTCGGGCCAGCCGGTCAACACGTTGTCGCTGGCCGCGTTGATCCTGATGGCGATCAATCCACAGCTTCTGTTCAACGTGGGTGTTCAGTTGTCGTTCCTGGCGGTGGTGACGCTGTTGACGTGCCATGGTCCGCAAGGCAGCGGACCGGCATCGTTGCAAGAGGTTTTTCGACGTGAGGCACAGCTGCAGATCTTGCTGGATTCCAGTCGCTCGCCAACCAGTCGCGCGGTCATCACCGGCTATCGATGGTTGGGCCAGGCGGTTTGGTTCAGCTGCTGCGTCACGGCGATCACCGCACCGCTCGTCTGGCAACACTTTCACGTGGTCACTCCAATCAGCGTGGTCACCAACGTGATTCTCAGCCCGTTGTTGTTCCTCGCTCTGGCTTCGGGGGTGACGACGGTGCTGGTTGGGTTGCTATTCGAGCCCTGCGCCATCGCCCCGGCGTCCGTTTGCGGTTGGACGATGGAGGTGATTCAGCAAGTCGTTGAAACGGCAGCCTCGATCCCGGGGAGTCACGTTTGGTTGCCGGCGCCACCGACACCTTGGGTTGCGACGTACTACGGCGTCGTCACCGCAACGATGTGGTGGACGAAAACAACGCGCACCTCGCTCGTCCGATATGGGTGGATTCTAATTTGGATGGTCTTGGCATGGTCGATGGCAAGCCGCCAGCCGCCGTTGGCGTTGGGACAAATGGAGGCCATCTTTGTCGACGTGGGACACGGAACCAGCGTGGTGTTGCGATTGGACACCAACAAGGTGTGGCTCTATGAC
>JARFQX010000902.1 GCA_029287555.1 Rubripirellula sp.
GCACGGCGCTGATCTAAACTGGAGCGGTTCATTTCTGGGAGCGTTCACCTGACTCCTCAAAGAGGTGGCACGGGCAGATGGCGGGATTGGCGATTGCCGATCGCCAAAGACTCCCGAACGTTTCCCCCACTTATTGTCCCAAGTATCCGCGCGAGCTCCGCATGGCTCTCATCATCCTGCGCTGCGTCTTCCTGCTCTGTGCCGGTGGCGTTTCCGCGATCATCAACGCCTCGCTTTCGGACACGTCCACCACCGTCCCCTGGCTGGTGTTTGCCGGGATCATGTCGTTGGCCGTCGCGGTCGTCGTCGCTGACATCTACGCGCCCAAGAAGCGAATCGACACGATTTCCGCCCTTTACTTCGGCATTCTGATCGGCGTGCTGCTGACCTACGTCCTTTCAATTGCCCTGGCACCGCTATTGGCCCAATCCTTCAATGCGCCGGTGATCCAGCTCCTGATCGCGCTGATTTTGTGTTACATCTGCACCAGCGTGCTGCTGCAAACCAAGGACGACTTTCGCTTCTTGATTCCCTATGTGGAATTCGTGCGAGAGGTCAAGGGATTCAAGCCGCTGGTACTCGACACCAGTGTTGTCATCGACGGCCGAATTGCCGACCTCGTCTCGACCGGTGTCTTTGACAATCAATTGGTGATGCCCCGCTTCGCGCTGACCGAGTTGCAAGCCATCGCAGACAGCAGCGACAAACTGCGTCGGACGCGCGGTCGACGCGGTCTTGATATCCTCAACCGGATGCGGGCCGACGAGGACGTCGACCTGATGATCTTTGACCGGGACTTGCCAGAACTTGCCGGGCAAACCGTCGATCTAAAGCTGGTGCTGCTCGCCAAGCACCTCGAGGGCAAGATCGTCACCGGCGACTACAACCTGAACACGCTCGCCAAACTGCACAACGTCCCGGTGATCAACTTGAATGAGATCAGCAACTCGCTGCGCCCCGTCTTTTTGCCGGACGAGACCTTCCGCATCAAAGTCATCAAGGCGGGTGAGGGAGCAGAGCAGGGCGTCGGTTATCTCGACGACGGGACGATGGTGGTGATCGAGGGAGCCCGGAACCGAATCGGCCAAGAGCTGGACGTGCGTGTTACCAGCACGCTGCAGACCAATGCGGGCCGGATGATCTTCGCCAAATTCGAGCCGCGTTGATCCCGTTCGCCCCGATCCGTCGAGAAGGCGGACGCCGACACCTTCTTCGCGAGTCCTTTGCGGCCAACGCCCCGGTCTTCCCCACTGACCGCAGGCAATTAAAAAATTGGTTCCTTGCCGCGGCTGTCCATACGAAACGGGACCAACCAAAATGGGTCATTCCATTCGAATGCTCAAAAGCTGAGTTCCATCCGCGGCCGTCCTTCCCCTCTATCCAAGTCCGGAGTCCTGAATCATGACGTTGCGAATCTTGTCGGTGTTTTTTCTCGGTATTCTGACGACGACCGCCGCGCATTCAGCCGACTGGGTCAATCTGATCTCCGGCGATTCCCTCGACGGCTGGACCAAGGTGGGCGGCGGTGCCACGTACGACGTCCAAGACGGGGCGATCACTGGCACCACCGGTCCAGGCAAGAACACCTTCCTGACGCGCGGGCCCTACGCCGATTTCGAGTTGGAGTTTGAGGTTCGATGCGACCCGGAGCTCAATTCAGGGGTGCAGATCCGCAGCCACGTCTACAAAGAGCCGACACCGCAAGAATCCAATCCGAAGCGACTTCGCGAGGAAGGCGAAGTTTACGGCTACCAGTGCGAAATCAGATCCCAGGCGAACGGTGAGAACGGTTGTGCTGGAAACTTCTGGGACGAAGGCCGACGCACACTATGGCTCGACCCAACGGTCAACGCCGAGGAAAAGCAAATGGCTTACAAACCGGGTGAGTGGAACCAGTTCCGGGTGATCGCGCGAGGCAACCGAATCCAGAGCTTTGTCAACGGAGTGCCGGTTGCCGACTTCACCGACGACCGCGACGCGTCCGGCTTTATCGGTCTGCAGGTTCACTCGATCAAGAAGGGAACCGGCCCCTACAGCGTCTCGTGGCGAAACATCCGCATCCGTGAGCTAAACGATTGATGCCCCGAGGGCTATTCCGCGATGAGCTTCTCAAAGACGTCGTCAAAGATCGCGCGGTTTCGGTGACGGGTTTGCTGGCACTGGGCCTGGATCATGGCCGGGTCGGCCTCGTTCATCAGGAAAGCGAGATTCTTCATGGAGTGATCGTCGTCGGGCAACTCGTGCCGGGCCAGGGTATTCATTAATCTCAAGTTTGCCTCAACTCGCCGAAGTGTTCGGTAGCCGCTAATCAACTCCAAGGCTTGCTCCTCCGAGAGGTGTCCCGCTTTGGCCAAGGCCTCGAGCGATGCGGTGGTACCGGCCTGGATAATCTTGGGCGTTTGGTTCGCGTGACGCAGCGTCAGCGCCTGGGCAACGAATTCAACGTCGACCGTTCCTCCTTCTCCCCGCTTCAGATTCTCCACGCGCGCGGTCCGCTGCATCCGCATCCGCATCTCGCGCAAGTCGCTTGCCATCGAGGGATTCCAGTGGGTCCCAACCAGTACGTTGGCGACTGCCGCATCCACCTTTCGACGCAAGGCGTGCGGGCCGGACACCGCGCGAGCCTTGCACAAGGCAAACAGCTGCCAAAGGGGGGCGGTTCCCTGGTGGAAGCGATCGAGAAACTCCTGGATGGTCATCGCCCAGACACCTTCCTCACCGGTATCACGCAAGCGTGAATCGAGTTCGTACAACCGCCCGCTCGGGCCCGGTTGATTGATTCGCTCAATCACGCTTTGCGTCAACTGATTGAAGAACTGTTGATTGGTCAAGGTTGCCCGGTGTCCCCCGACCCGGCGGCGAGTTTCCCCGTCGGCCGAGTAGAGGAAAATTGCGTCGAGGTCGCTGTGATAGTTTGGCTCGCGACCACCAAACTTACCCAAGGCGAGGGTCACCAAATCAGCCGGTTCGCCCCGGTCATCGACCGGATCACCATACTGACTGGCAAGTCGCTGCTGCTCGTGCTCGATCATTCGCCTGAGACAGGCTTCCGCCGTGTCACCAATCGCCTGATGCGTCGCCTCGAGTGATTCCTTACCGAGCATTTCGCGCACGCCGATCATCAGGTGAGCGCTATTCTTGAAGCCATGCAGCACCAACTCGATATCCGACGCGGCACGGCAAACTTCGATCGAGTGCGCCTCGAGGCGTTGCGACGAGGGCAACCGGTTGGTCAAGAGCGAGTCGATTAACTCGTCGATCATCCCGGGATTGTTGGTCAGGATCCCGCTCAGGTAGGGCGTTGCCGCGCAGAGCCGGACCATCAACTCCATCGTTGGCTGACTACTGGCCATCAACTCCCACAATGTCGCTTTGGCACCCAGAGAATCGGTAACACGCACGAAGGACGAGAGGGTTGCGTCGGGGTCTGGGGTCCGAGCGACTTGCTGGAGCAGCGAGGGTGCGATCGATGTGAAGAAGTGTCGGCATCGGTGCGGCGAGAGAAACGAAACATTCTCGGTACTCAGCGCGACCAAGTCTTCCATGGCCCGTTCTGGGTCAGTCAATCGGTGCCCAGCCATCGTCACCTTCACCAATTCCGGATCAGGATCAGGATCGAGCAATAACTCGGTTTCGACAGCCACCTCGGCCCCATCGCCGGGAGCGTCGAGCATCAGGTGATTGATCACTTTGCAGTTTTTGGCAAACGTCTCACTGAGCAACTGTTCGAATCGATCGAGATCGCCCTGGGAACCGTCGTCCGTTCGGACGCCCAGATGCCAGGCCAGTCGCCTGCGTGAGGCGGGATCCTTCGGAAGCGAACTGCCCTTGCGATCGAACATAATCGACAACTGGTTTTGAAGCCGGCACAACCGGGCGTAATTCTCAGAGAGCAGCGTCGATTCGGGGTTGGTCAGGCAACCGGCGCTCTCGAGCGCGAGAATCGCCTCATAGGTATTGCGACATCGAACCGAGGGAAGATCCCCCCCGTGCAGCAGTTGCAAGAAGCGGATCGTCAGCTCAACGTCGTCGCGGCCACCGGGGGCGCGGTAGACATCTTGCCCCAAGACGGGTTCCTGTTCGGCACGCTTTTCGAGCTTGTGACGAATCGTGTGGATCTCGGTCAATTCAACGCGGCTGATGAATTGCCGATACACCCACGGTTCCAGCCGCCCGAGCATCGCTTTGGCAAGCGACTCACTGCCAGCAACAAACCTGGCTTTGACAAAGTTGAGTCGTTGCCACGTTCGGCCGGCCGTCTCGTAGATCCGGATGGCTTCTCGGAAACTGCAAATGTAGATCCCGACTTCCGAGCGGGGTCCCTCCCGCAAATCGATATTCATCCCACTTGCACGCGACTTATCACCTCGCAACAAGCTGACCAGATCACTGACCACCGTGTTGTAGAAGTCTCGATGCCAGATGTTGTTGTGGTCGATCGAGTCATAGAGGAAGATCAATTGAATCGGTGAAGAGTAGCTGAGCTCCTGACCGCCAAGATTGCCCAAACCGATCACGGTCAATTCAGGTGTCGATCCGTCGGGGCGCTGGGGCATCCCGCGACGCTCGGCCAAGCGTTGCATGACGAATTGCAGCGCCGCATCAATCACGGCGTCGGTCAGGGTCGCCAGCCGCCGGCCGACCTTCTCGGGGCTGAGACCTCGAACGAACTCGCTGTACGCGATCCGCATCACTTCGCGAGAATAGAACTTGCGGATCAACACGGCGGCCCGGCCTTGTTGGTCGACTTCCGCCAATTCTTTGGCAAGCTCATCGCGGAGTTCTTCGAGTGAGACCGGTTGTCCGTCGCTCGCCCGCATCAAATCAAAGCTATCGGGATCAGCAACCAATCGATTGGCCAGCGACGGGCTATTGGTCAAGACCTGGAGCAACGCGTTCAGGGCTGCTTCGTCTGCGGCCAGCAGGGCCAGCAAAGCGTTTGGATCGTGACTGGCTTGGATGAACCGACTGAAATTGGAAATCGTCGTATCGGGATCACCGCTCTCCTCCAAGTGCGTTTCCAATCGCTTGCTCAAGACGGTCAGTTGGTCGCGATCGAAGCCACGGGTCCAGATGGCCTGCATGGACTTTCGCGCGCGGTGCGGATCGGCCAGGGAGAGGCGATCGAGCCAAAGGAGATCGTCACCGGAGGGAGGCGGCGGCTGGGAAGTAGCTTCCATGGCGAACTTTTCGGGTGGGTCTCGAGCGAACAGTGGCGGCAAGGTGGAACCATCCTGCGCGAAGGCGCATCACAACGCAGGACGATCGCACACGGAGATCACCTGGAAAGAGGTGGGTAGCGGATGGTGCGAGGCTTCCTGCTGTCCGCTACCAGAGGGGACTTCAGTGTAAATCCGACGGGTCCATGCGGGTAGTGTGCCGAGCGTAACCTAACCTTGCTCATTGGGCCGCGTTGACCGCACATCGAGGTGGGCCCAGTGCGAATCACCAAGACGACGGGTGTGGTTTTTTCGCAACGTCGATCGTGGTGAACGGGCAACACGCAGGGGGCGGGTGCTGTCGGATTCAATTCACGCAAACCTCTGGCACGTAAGACTTTCCATGATTTTTGCTCTCCCCGTGCGAAGCCACGGCACCTCTGCTGCTTGGTCTCTCCCAAACCTAAATGATCGTTACGAAACGGGTTTCGAGGAGCCATCGATGGGAAAGAAGTTTAGCCGACGCAGCCTGCAAGACGATGCCTTCGACGCCGAGGAATCGGTCACGCGTCGGACCCGAGTGATGGGCCAGGAATTCGTCGACGCCCAGGAAGACGAAATCATCCTCGATGACGAGAGCGTCCAGCGGCGGGACGAATCGGGCAGCGATCCGACCGAAGACCCCGTCCGCATGTACCTGATGCAAATGGGCCAGATCCCACTGCTGACCCGCGAACAAGAAGTCTCCGCTGCCAAGCAGATCGAACGAACTCGCGATCGCTACCGCCACACCATGTTGGCGACCGACTTTCTGCTGCAGGGCTCGCTGAAACTACTCGAACAGGTCCGCGACAAGCAACTGCGTCTTGACCGAACTATCGAAGTCAGCGTCACCAACGCGGCCGAAAAGAAAGCAATCATGAAGCGCATCGTTCCCAACGTGCGCACGCTTCAACACCTGCTGCAGCTCAATCGTGTCGATTACATGACGGCGATCAACAAGCGGTTGCCGATGCGTCAGCGTCGCGCCGCATGGAAGAATCTTGTCATCCGTCG
>JARFQX010000976.1 GCA_029287555.1 Rubripirellula sp.
CATACGGGCCATTTGGTGAGGCGTATTTCTGTCTATCGTGCGCCAATGCCACAGTAGGATGCAGAGAATTGAGGCTGAATTTGGCTGCTTTTGATTCGCCTATTCCAATTCGACTCGGGGATGTACGAGTAAATGTTTTGACGGCGATTAAATTACTGTCGTGGCATTTCCCCGGAGGGGGGACTTCGCGGGCGCGATTGCGACGCAAGCCAATCAATTGACGGACGACTACCAGCTTGAATTGGACGTCGTCATAATGTGCAGAGAATTCGTCGTTCGATGCCGAATGGCGAAGCTAGCAAACGCTCGTTGCTGTCACTGCTTTGCGGCCCCGCGGTCATGGCTAACCGCTCGCGTCGTTGTGGGCGTTGTCAGCGGCCGGCGCTGGATCCCGTTCGAGACCACTGTGCGATCGCGTTCGTGTGAGATAGTGTTGAGGAGTTGGACAGTCGATCAAGGAAGTATGCACATGCGCTATCTGCACACAATGGTCCGTATCACCGATGTGGATGAAAGTTTAAAATTCTACTGTGACGTACTCGGGTTGCGCGAGATGCGCCGTATGGATAGCGAGAAGGGGCGGTTCACCTTGATATTCCTGGCGGCCCCCGCAGACCGGCAAAGAGCCGCCGAGGAGACGGCACCGCTATTGGAGCTCACCTACAATTGGGATCCAGAACCCTACCCGGGCGGGCGAAACTTCGGACACCTGGCATTCGAGGTGGACGATGTCTATATGATTTGCCAGCATATCTTGGATTTCGGCGTCACGCTCAACCGGCCTCCGCGTGACGGCCGTATGGCCTTCATCCGGTCGCCAGACAACATCTCCATAGAACTGCTGCAAAAGGGTGAGGCGTTGGAGCCTCGCGAACCATGGGTGTCAATGGGCAATACCGGAGAATGGTGACCCAGGTCGTTAGTTTTGTCACGCTCGGAAATGAAATAACAGAACAGATACTGTATAACGGCTAGCCTATTGCATGTATTTATCTGTTATACCATTACATCCGAAAGACCTAATGACATCTATCAGAAGATTTACTTCAAAAACCTACGCTGCCACCGCCGCGCGCACTTGCAATGGGCAGTGTTCGATGCTTAATAGTGGTCATGTTGATGTGTCGGACCGACACTCTCAACGCAACAACGAATAACAGTTGAAAAGGAGAGGAATATGAAAGTTTGGAGTAAGCCGCAGGTTCGCGAGCAGGAAGTTGGTCTTGAAGTCACCAGCTATCTGCCGGCCGAGATCGACATCATCTAATTGATGTAATCGACCCGAACATGCATCGCATGTCCAGGCGGTGGTCGAAATAGCGGCCACCGCTTTTGATTTGGCCCCGTCTGAACGGGCCCACGGCGACGACACAAACAACTTGAAATAATCCGATGCTGATCAAAGTGTTGGGCTCCGCCGCAGGTGGTGGATTTCCGCAATGGAATTGTAATGGACGCATGAGTGCGAACGCCCGGCATGGAAAGCCTGGATTTTCGGCACGTACACAGTCGTCCTTGACGGTTTCAAGTAATGGTCGCGACTGGTTGCTTCTCAATGCTTCGCCCGATCTGCGCCAGCAGATTAATCAGACATGTGAACTGTGGCCGTCCGCTGACGGCCCGTTGCGCAGCAGCCCGATTAAGGCCGCCGTTCTGACAAACGGCGACGTCGATCATATCATCGGACTGATCAACCTCCGTGAGGGGCAAGCTTTCTCGCTTTATGCATCGGATCGGGTCTTGGCTACGGTCAACGCCAACTCAGTGTTCAACGTGCTAAATCCCGAAAAGGTCGACCGGGTGGAGCTTGCCATGGACACGCCGACACCGCTGACCGGCGCCGGACTTGCTCTCGGCATCACGATCGAGGCCTTCGATGTTCCCGGCAAAGTCGCGCTTTATTTGGAAGACGCGTCGAAGGGCGACTCATTTGGCACCGAGAAGGGCGACACCATCGGCCTCAAGGTTACTGACGAGGGCACCGGCAAGTCGTTCTTCTACATTCCCGGCTGCGCAGCGGTTGACGGTCCCCTCGCCGAAAAACTTAGGGGGGCGGAACTCGTCATTTTTGACGGCACTCTTTACACAGACGATGAGATGATCGCGCAGGGGCTAATGCCCAAATCTGGTCACCGCATGGGGCACATCTCGATGTCGTGCACTGAGGGGTCTGTGGCGGCCTTCGACAGCCTCAACGTCGCACGCAAAGTGTTCATTCACATCAATAACTCCAACCCAGTGCTTGATGACAATTCGCCGGAGCGTAAAGCGGTCGAGAATGCCGGTTGGGAAGTCTCCTATGATGGTATGGAAATCCAGCTATGAGCTACAGCTATCCCGACAATGCAACGGCCCCAGCAGAAGTGTTGAGCCGAGATGAATTCGAAGCCGCGATCCGCGCAGTGGGGGCGGAGCGCTATCATGACAAGCATCACTTCCATAAGATGCTTCACGGCGGCGAGCTGTCGAAAGAGCAGGTGCAGGCGTGGGCACTTAACCGCTACTGCTATCAGTCGGCGGTGCCCCGCAAGGATGCTGCGCTGATGTCGCGGGTCCACAACAACGAACTGCGGCGTGAATGGATGCACCGGATCGTCGATCACGATGGTCTCGACAAAGAGGCCGGCGGTATTGAACGCTGGCTCGTGCTGACAGACGGTCTGGGGCTTGACCGCAATTACGTCACCAGCATGCGCGGGGCCCTGCCGGCGACGCGATTCGCGGTGGAAGCATATGTTCGGTTTGTCCGCGAAGAGCCGCTGGTTGTCGCCGTGGCCTCTTCTTTAACCGAACTTTTCGCACCGAAAATCCATAAAGAGCGGATCGCCGGTATGCTAGAGAACTATGATTTCATCGATGATAGCGTGATGGCTTACTTCAAGCGCCGGCTCACCCAGGCACCGAGGGATGCCGACTTCGCTCTGGAATACATTAAGCAGAACGCGAGGAACCGCATCGAGCAGGAAGCTTGCATTGAAGCAGTCCGCTTCAAATGTAACGTGCTGTGGGCGCAGCTTGATGCGCTACACCATGCTTATGTCGACGGTCACATACCACCAGGGGCATTTCGACCCGGGGAAACGAATGTCTGAACCGCAAACACGATCACGGCTGATTATTGACGCGGACAGCATTCTAAAGCTACCGCGTCATATCAAACTGAAACACGATCAGGGGCGTGGGCTTTATGTCATACTGGCCCCTGAGCGGGTCTTTGAACCAGACGAAACCTCCGTCGAGGTTTTGAAACTTTGTGATGGGGAGCGCCCGGTTAACACCATTGCTCAAATCCTGTCGGAGCAATACCAAGCACCCGCTGACGTGATTCTCGCCGATATTATCGATATGTTGCAAGAACTCGCTGACAAGGGAGTCGTAAAATCATGACCGATTCCGCGACGCTACCTCGCGAAGATGAAACCTCCAATTCCGAGACCTGCGCCCGCGCGCCGGTTGGATTGCTGGCCGAGCTGACACACCGGTGTCCGCTGCAGTGCCCGTATTGCTCCAATCCGGTCGATCTCGAAAGGGCCAATACCGAGCTTACGACGCAGGAATGGCAACACGTCATGCGCCAAGCGGCCGAGCTCGGCATCCTGCAGATCCACCTGTCTGGCGGCGAGCCGACGGCACGCAAGGATTTGGAGGACATCGTCAAGACGGCTGCGGAAGTGGGCCTTTACACCAACCTCATCACGGCGGGTGTACTGCTCACCAAAGAGCGCCTGGCCAGATTGCAAGAGCTCGGGCTCGATCATGTGCAGTTGTCAATCCAGGACGTCGATGCCGCGACCGCGGATCGGATTGCTGCTTACAAAGGCGGCTCGGACAAGAAACGCGAAGTCGCAAAGTGGGTGCGAGAACTGGATATGCCGCTGACGATCAACGCACCTTTGCATCGGCAGAATATCGACAATCTGCCGGCAATTATCGACTACAGCGTCGAGGTGGGTGCCGGTCGCTTGGAAGTCGCGCACATCCAGTATTATGCCTGGGCACTGAAAAACCGCGCCGCTTTGATGCCCACGCGAGAAGCTTTCATGAAGACCGTTGAGATCGTCAACGAGGCGAAAGAACGTCTGAAGGGCATCTTGGTGTTCGACTTCGTGGTGCCCGACTACTATGCCAAATACCCCAAACCCTGCATGGGCGGTTGGGGACGCGGCGTCATGAACGTCACACCGTCAGGACGTGTCCTGCCGTGCCATGCCGCTGAGTCACTACCAGGCCTCGAATTCGAGAATGTGCGCGACCGGCCGCTGGCGGACATATGGCTCAAAGGACAAGCCTTCGAGATGTTCCGCGGGACGGAGTGGATGAAGG
>JARFQX010001012.1 GCA_029287555.1 Rubripirellula sp.
CAAAAGGACTCGTCGGTCGCCGGCATCATCGATGCTCTGGAACGATACGGGGCGATGGATTACACCACCGTAATCGTGGCTGGTGCGTCCGCGCCCGCTCCGCTGCAGTACATCGCGCCGTACGCCGGAACCGCGATGGCCGAACAGTTCATGTTCAACGGTGGGCACGCCTTGGTGGTTTACGATGACTTGTCGAAGCAGGCTACCGCGTATCGGCAGATGAGTCTGCTGATGCGACGACCGCCGGGACGTGAAGCGTATCCCGGTGACGTGTTCTATTGCCACAGTCGTTTGCTGGAACGCTCGGCCAAACTCTCCGACGCGTTGGGCGGGGGATCGATTACGAGCTTGCCGATCATCGAAACGCTCGAGGGAGAGGTTTCCGCCTACATTCCGACCAACGTGATTTCGATCACCGACGGCCAGATTTACCTGCAGCCCGATCTGTTCTTTTCCGGGATTCGCCCCGCCATGAACGCCGGCATTTCGGTTTCGCGCGTCGGTGGTGCCGCCCAAGTCAAGGCGATGAAAAAGGTCGCCGGAGGCCTCCGTCTGGACCTTGCCGCTTTCCGGGCACTCGAGGCGTTTGCCCAACTCGGAACCGATCTCGATGCCGCTACGCAGTCGCAACTCGATCGCGGTTATCGGATGGTTGAGCTGCTGAAACAGCCCCAGTATCAGCCACGGGGAGTCACCGAGCAGGTGCTCAGTTTGTACGCCGGTACGCGCGGCCTCCTGGACGATGTACCGGTCAAAGCGGTGCAACAGTGGGAGGCTGACTTCCTGCAATTCGTCAAGGACAAGCACGGCGATCTGATCTCGCTGCTCGATGAGAAGCAGGACCTCAGCGACGACGTCGTCGAGAAAATCGAGGCCTGCATCAAAGAGTTCAAAGGTGGTTACAAACCAGTCGAGCAAGACCAGTAATCCATTCCGCATTTTGTCTTACCCGCCAACGACGCCAACGCGCTGATTGATACATGGCCAACGCCCGCGCCCTCGACAAACGAAGAAAGTCGATTCGCAACATCCGCAAGATCACGCGGACCATGGAGCTGATTGCGACGGCGCGTTACAAGAAGGCGATGGAGCGGGCCCACGCCGTGACGGCATACACCGATCGGCTGTCGCAAATTGTCAGTAGTCTCTCGGCCGCCGGAACTGAGGTTGAACACCCGCTGTTGCAGCCTCGCGAAAATCCCCAAGTAGCCCGCGTCTTGGTGCTCAGCAGCAATCGAGGTCTCTGCGGCGGTTACAACGCGAGCGTGCTTCGAACCGTGGTCCCGCGACTACGCGAGTTGAAATCGTCGATCGGCGAGGTCGCCGTCGATGTCAGTGGTAAACGCGGCATCAATGGACTGAAGTTTCGCGGAATCGACACGGCCGAGCATTACACGCACTTTGAAGACCAGCCAGCCTACGAAGAGGTGGACAAAATCGCCTCAGGCTACCTTGAACAGTACATCACCGGCCGCATCGATCGACTCGATGTAGCCTACACGAAGTTCATCAGCACCAGCCGTCAGATCGCCATGATCGAAACGCTATTGCCGTTGGGCTCCCTCGCGGACGAAGACGCCGATCAAGCGGGCGACTCGGACAGCTCGCGGGGCTTGGGCAGCAATCGAACGCAGTTTGAATTCCTGCCTTCGGCCGAAAGCATCCTGGAGGAAGTGGTGCCCACCAGTTTCAAGGCGAAGCTATTCAAATGCTTCCTGGATGCCGCCGTCAGCGAGCAAGTCGCTCGAATGATTGCCATGAAGGGGGCGACCGAGAGCGCCGGAGAGATGATCAAACAGCTCTCGATGACGTACAACCGGGCCCGCCAAAGCCAGATTACCGGTGAGATCATGGAAATCATCGGCGGCGTGGAAGCCCTCAAGAATTAATTTCGTTCTCGCCTCATCCTAACACCACCCCGTTCACTTTCAGCATCAGTCACCATCATGTCTACCGCAACCGACAAGTCGTTTGGCCGCGTCACGCAAGTCATTGGATCGACCTTCGACATTGAGTTCTCCGAAGGCCACATGCCGGCGATCTACAACGCCGTGGAGATTAAGTCGGAACACAAGGGGGTCAAGATCGACTTGGTCGGTGAGGTTCAACAACATCTCGGCGGCGGCCGCGTGCGAGCGATCGCGTTGGGAAGTACCGACGGCATGATGCGAGGCATGGACGTGGTCGACACGGGCAAGCCCGTGAGCGTCCCGGTTGGCACGGCTACGCTCGGACGAGTCTTCAACGTGCTCGGACAACCCATCGACGAACGGGGGCCGGTGGAAGCGGATCGATACGATCCCATCCACCGCCAGGCACCTCCGGTCAACGAACTTTCGACCAACACCGAAGTGTTCGAAACCGGGATCAAAGTGGTCGACCTGTTGACTCCCTTCGTCCGCGGTGGCAAAGCGGGACTGTTCGGTGGTGCCGGATTGGGTAAGACGGTGATCTTGACCGAGTTGATCGCTCGTATCGCCAGCAGTCACGGTGGCTATTCGGTGTTTGCCGGCGTGGG
>JARFQX010001015.1 GCA_029287555.1 Rubripirellula sp.
GATTCCTGAAGTCCTGCAGACGTTTGACTATCCCAATCCCGCCGAGGTTACTGGCAGGCGGGATTTCAGCATGGTCCCCGGGCAGGCTCTTTATCTCATGAACAGCGACTTCGTCGCTTCCTGTGCGGAGCAGGCGGCCGAGCGGTTACTGTGTGATGGTAACATGACGGATTCCGAAAGAATCACGCACGCTTATCGCGCCGCTCTCAATCGGTCTCCCGAGGACCAGGAACTAGAACGCGATCAAAAGGCCATCGACGAATTTGTTCAGATGCTTGAAGCCGAGGGTCTCGAGTCGCAACTTGCGAGGCAAGGCGCGTGGGCGCTGCTCTATCAGGCACTGTTCTCCAGTGGCGAGTTTCTGATTCTGCATTAACCAACGAACCAGGGCTCGAGCGAACCGTAGCCCTGTCGAAGTGACCATGGAAAGCCGAGCGATGCAATTTGCGCTTGATAACGTGAAATCACGTCGTGACATCTTGAAGGCGACGGTTGGTGGTTTTGGCTACCTGGCCTTTGCCGGCATGGCCGAGCAGGCTTCGGGTAAATCGTCTGGCCCGCTGGTACCGAAGTCACCGCACCATCGGGCCAAGGCGAAACGGGTAATCTTCCTCTGCATGCAGGGCGGGCCCTCGCACGTCGACACGTTCGACTACAAACCGAAGCTTCACGCCGACAACGGCAAGGAGGGACGACGCAACAAGAGCCGACTATTGGCTTCGCCTTGGAAGTTTCACCAATACGGGGAAAGTGGCCAGTGGATTTCGGATCTGTTTCCCAATGTGGCTCGTTTGGCTGACGATATCTGCTTTTTGAGGGGAATGAAGGCAAAAACAGGGAACCACCAACAGGCTCACATTCAGCTTCACACAGGCAGTGCACAGTTTGTGCGACCGTCGATGGGGGCCTGGGTCCTGTATGGATTGGGCACGGAATGCCAGAACCTTCCCGGGTTTGTCTGCATTAGTCCGCCGCCGTCTTTCAGTTTCGGGGGCGCCCAGAACTACGGCAGCGCTTTCTTGCCGGCCGTGTACCAGGGAACTCGCATTGCGGACCCGCTCAACGCGCGCATCCCCCAAATCAACAACAAACGTCTTTCCCCATCGGTGCAGCGACGGCACTTGGACCTCGTGCGTTCCATGAATCGCGCGATATTGGAACGTGAGAACGTGAATGATCACGATGTGGCGGTCGAAGGATTGATCAACTCTTTTGAACTCGGCTTCCGAATGCAGCGAACGGTTCCCCAGTTGATGAATCTCGCCGACGAACCGGAGCATGTCTTGCGATTGTACGGAATCGGCGATGAGCCTACGGAGCAATTCGGCCGCCAATGCCTGTATGCCCGAAGGCTTGCGGAACAAGGAGTGCGTTTCATCGAATTGACCCACAACAACTGGGACCAGCATGGCAACCTCGTCAAGGGACACGCCGACCACTGCCGCTCAACGGACAAGCCGATTGCCGCCCTACTGACGGACCTGAAACTACGCGGCCTGTTAGACGATACTTTGGTAATTTGGGGCGGCGAGTTCGGTCGAACGCCCGATGCTCTACTCGAAGTCGACGGGAGCGTGAAAGACGGCCGAGATCACAACCCCGATGGCTTTACCTTCTGGATGGCCGGTGGCGGCGTGAGGCCGGGATTCTCGTATGGAAGCACGGATGAGCACGGGTACGAAGTGGTCGAGGGAAAGATCGGAATCCACGATCTGCACGCGACAATCCTGCACCTGCTCGGACTCGATCATGAACGACTTACCTTCCGCTATTCAGGTCGCGATTTCCGACTTACCGACGTCCACGGCGAGGTCGTCGACGGGTTCATCGCCTAGCCAAAGTTAAGGCTTGATTGAGCACGCAAGGACGCGAGAGTCGCTGAGACGCGAGGATAAGAGTAGAGAGTTGGTGGCCGATCCGCCTGACCATTGCGACTCAGCGACTCTCGCGCCTCTGCGTCAACCTCCCTGAACGGTGTCGGCGACAAAACCGCAAATTAATCGGCGGTTCCACGTGGTGTAATGCCAAATGGCCAAGAGGCAGATAACGCAGCACGCGTGGGCACCTCACGCGTGGAAGGTACACTGATGCCGAGCACCAGGATCATGATTGCGATGGCGATGTCACCATCTCAGAAGGCAGCGAATTCGTTCGGGTCTAAACATGGTCTCGTTGTCTGAGCTTCGCGCCGAAGGAAAGTTCCGCCAGCTACTTCGCCAAGCCCTGCACGAACGAGCGACCGCCTAGCGATGTGTAGCAGCCGTACGCGGCGGCGAGGATGAGAAACATCATCACTAGCAAACCGTTCCCGAAATAGGACTGGCCCGAGTCGAGCGTCAGCGGTGCCTGGGCAGCAAGATCCTGGGTCACGACGGTAACTACCGCGGCGAGAAAACCGAAGCGAACGAGAATCGCAACGTCAATCGCAATCGCCACGACAACGAAGTACCAGCCCCATGTCGAAGTCAGTGGTAGTCCGACTACCACCATCGCAAGAAATGCTAGAACGATCCATCCAAGGAAAAGAGCAAGGCTCTTGCTTGGGACGATTGCTCGCAAGAGCAGTAGCACCAGCAGCATCAAGGCCACCCGGAAGATGCGTTCAATTAGCGCAAAGCAAATGTAGCCGAGGATTTCCTTGCTGCCCGAAAGCATGTACGCGTGCGATTGCAACGGCACCATCAACCCTGAGCCGGAAGCCTCCGCGACGATCGTCGCCAGGTTTGCATTCAGGTTGACGCACAAGCCGGCAAAAACGCCGACCAGAAGCGACTGTCCAACGGCTGGATCCTGGAATCTGCCGGCGACAAGCCGCGACGAGGCGACTAGCATCCGCGGCCACGTTCGTCGCACGAAAGGCTCGAGAGCCACATACATCAGCCAGATGAATGATGCATCGAGAACGCACTGCGCTAACAAGGGAAAGACGGGCGTGGTGATCCAGGCG
>JARFQX010001045.1 GCA_029287555.1 Rubripirellula sp.
GTGGACTTGATCCGATGGTCAGGCGTCAGTTTCTTGAGTCGATGGTGGACGTCGCCGCTGCGGGCCGAACCGTGCTGCTGAGCAGTCATCAAATCAGCGAAGTCGAGCGTGTCGCTGACTGGGTAGCCATCCTGCACCAAGGCGAACTGAAGTTGGTCCAGCGGCTGGACGATCTGAAACAAAGTACGTCGATCGTGACGGCCACTTTGCAAAACCCGTCACTCGCTGTCGCGTCTCCGCCCGGCGTCGTGCTGTCGGAAATCGCGCAGGGGAACCAGCTTCGCTGGTTGGTTCGCGACCTCGCCGAGCATTGGGAATCGGAGCTTTCCTCAAATCCCGGGGTGGTGAGTGTCGACATGAAGAATCCGTCCTTGGAAGAGATCTTCGTGGCGGTCTGCGATCCGAAGGCGCGCACGGCTCAGCGGCCGGACGGTGAAGTGACACACCAGGCGGCCAACACCGTCTCAATTCCCTAGTGGACCTTGAACCACGGCAGGTGTGCGCGCACGGGCCACCAATTTGGAAACGACGATGAACAAGCCAGACGCTACACAGATGCTGCTCCGCAAGGACAGCCGGTTGATCCTGCCATTGGTTCGGGTCGCCGCGATCAGCATCATGCTTTGCAACTTGCTGCTGTTTGTGTTCTGGCAGTACGCCCCCCCGACCTGGACCCTTTACCCGCGCACGTTTGTTGGCATTTCCGTTTTTCTTTGGGCGCTGGCCCCGGGGCTTGTCGCCTTTGGCGCAGCCGCCATGCTGGTTGGAACGGAAGAAGATAGTGGCACGCTGTTTTGGTTACGATCGCTGCCGGTTTCCTGGCAACGCATCGCGAGCTCGAAGTTGATTGTGGCACTGATCGCCTTTGCGTCGATTTGGATCCTCGCCACATTGATTCTCTGGTTGCTAAGCCATGGTTGGGAGGAACGATTGCAACCAAGCCCGGCCGAACAAGCGCTAGCAGCTTCAAGCCTTCTGTTCTTTGATTTACTGTTGCTGCTGCTTGGTTTCGTCGTTGCCTACTTGGTCCGCAATCCCTTGATCGGACTCTTGTTACTCGTACCGCTTACGATCTTCGTTGGAAGCGCATTCGTCGTCGTCACCGAGAATCTCGGCCTGATTGCGCCGGGTTATTTTTCGTCACCGGCCGTCTTTGCGGCGTTGGCTCTACTCTTCGCCTGCGGCCTTTTCCAACACGCGGCGTCCCGACGGCGCCTCACCGGACCTCTTCCGCAGCGCGGCAACCACCTCGACGCGTTGGAACACAACGCGAGCTATTACCTTCCGCCACTGGTCGGCGTTCATTCAAGGCCGTCGCCGACTGCTTCCCTGCTGTGGCAACAGATTCGTCAAACGGCCCCGCTGGGAAGCTTGCTGGTTGTTATCGCGGTGGTTCTGATGCTCCCCTTCTTGACGACACTCGGAGATCCGTCGCGTTCGCGTGGCTGGCTCATTCTACTGGTCGTGTTGGGCCCCGCGTGTTTCGTATTGACCACCACTTGGTTGGGAACGCTCGTGTTTTATCCCGACAATCAACACCGGCATTACGAGTTTCTTGCCGAACGCGGAGTCTCGCCGACCCAAGTTTGGTGGACGCGGATGTTACCGCCGCTGTGCGGATGCCTGGCTTTACTCGCCATCACGATCGGACTGACAATTCTGATCGGGTTTGAGTCTCACCCCCGTGCAGCGGGCGTTTGGCAACTTGCGGTGATCGCAGCTGTTCTGTTCGCCTTTGGTCAATTGGTCTCGCAATGGATCCGCCGTCCGGTCTTGGCGTTCATGGCGGCTCCAGCGTACGCCGTTGTCTGCCTGCTTCCGATGATCTACGTGTTTGAGAAACTTCAGTCGGGATCATTCGCCCCCATGATCCTTGCCGTCCCAATCCTGCTACTTGCCAGCTGGCGACTAACCCGGCCCTGGATGGAAGGTCAGAACAAGCCTGTCCACGTCGTTCAAGCGATCGGCTACACGCTCGCGGCGATCGCTGTTCCCTGCCTGATGGTTATCGGCGGGAGCGTGGTTTTGACCGCGCTGAGGCTGATCTAGATTCACGGCCGGTAGCTTCCTCAGCGATCCTGCTTCCACGCGGTCCGCTCGGCGTTTAGACTCGGGCAAATGAAACGCTCGACGATATTCGCCCCCTGAGGCGCAAGGCTCTCCCGCCATCGTGATCCATGCCGCTTTTTCAACCATCTCGCAGTGACCCATCGAGCGTTGGGCAATCTCGCAGCGGAACGCATCGCCTTTCCACCAATGCGCCGTTGCGCGACGATGGTGGACCGGGCCGTCTGGCCTGTTTCATCGGTGTGCTGCTAACGGGGATCCTGATTACGTGGCTCGTGTATGCATTGATCTCGCGTCAGCGGGAGCAACAGGCGCGACTCGCATTTGAGCGAGACGCAAACCAATTAGAGGCGAAGCTTCAGTCGCAATTCGACCTGTCGATCGAGTACTTGAAGGCAATTCCGCCGTTCTTTCAGGCCTCCGACGACGTCACCCAGGACGAGTTTGAGTTGTTCGTGAGGGATGCCATCGCGCGACATCCCGGTATCTACACCTTCGAGTACCTTCCGCGTGTCCCGGCGAAAGAGCGACGCATGTACGAGGAGCGGATGGCGGTAGAATTGAATGAACCGGGCTTCAAGATTCGGGCTGTCGACAACGCGGGCCAGCCCATCCCACTTCCCGAACGTGGCGACTACTATCCGATCACCCTGGGCGAGCCGTTGATCAAATCGGTGCTGGGGATCGACCTGGCATCGCATCCGGAACAGGGCGAGTATCTTGCCAAGGCAACGGCTTTGAGGACGGCTGTTGCGACCCCGCCGCTCTCGTTGATTGAACACGATGCCGACAAGCGATCACTAATCGCCTTTGCACCTCATCACTTGGAAGACGGCTCGGATCAGCCAATCTGTGTGGGAATTGCGGTGTTGATTGTAACGATCGACCCCGTGGTCAAGACCGCCATGCAGCATTGGCCATCCGAAGAATTCCAGGTCGCCATCATCGACATCGACGAAGATCCGGACGAGATCATCTACAAGAATTTCGAGGGAGACTCGATCGCACTGCCGCGTTCCAATTGGCCGCTCGAATCGTTGCAGATCCGGTTTGCTGACCAACAATGGTTGTTTCAAGTTGCCCCGACATCCATGTCTCAATTCTCAAACCCGCCCTATTGGATTCTGCTGACGGGGCTCGCGCTTTCCGCCTTGGCCGCCAACAGCCTATCGGCGGGATTGCTAATCGGGGGACTTCGCAAGCAGGTCGACGCGGCTTTGGAACTCGGCCAGTATCGATTAGGAAGAAAGCTCGGTGAGGGAGGCATGGGAATCGTCTACGAAGCCGAGCACTGCATGCTGGCCAGGCCAGCCGCGATTAAGTTGATCCAACTTGACGAGAAGACGGACGACGCGGAGTCCCTCTCGCAGAGATCTCTGAAGCTGAATCGATTTGAGAAGGAAGCCCAGGCGACGGCGCAGCTCGAATCACCGCACACGATCGGCATCTACGATTTCGGGCGCGTACCCGACGGTCGCTTCTACTACGTCATGGAACTTCTCCACGGAACCGACCTTTCAACGCTGATCAAGGACTTTGGACCCATTCCAGCGGCCAGAATGATTCACCTGGTTCGTCAGGCTTGCCGCTCGCTAGCCGAGGCACATGCGGCGGGACTGATTCATCGCGACGTGAAACCTGCCAACATTTTTGTGTGTCGTTACGCGAGAGAGTACGACTTTGTCAAAGTGCTCGACTTCGGTCTGGTCAAGGCGAGCGGTGCCCCGAGCGACTTGGACATCACACGGCCCGGCAGCTTCATCGGTACACCAGCCTTTGTTGCCCCAGAGATGCTGCTTGAGAAAGACGTCGATGGCCGCACTGACCTCTATTCACTCGGTTGTGTGATGTACTGGCTGCTCACCGGTCGACCGCCATTTACCGCTTCAACGGCGACTGCCATGATGGCAAAGCATCTGACCGAACAACCGACCAGTTTGCGTGCGGTCCTAGGAGACGCGGTTTCGGTACGTCTTGATGAAATTGTCCTGTCGTGTCTCGCCAAGAAGCCCGAGAACCGACCGCCAACTGCGGAAGAAGTAGAAAAGTCGTTGGCCGCCTGCGCGACCGAAGCTCCCTGGTCGCAAGCGCAGGCGAAAGCGTGTTGGCAACGAGAGCACGCCAAAGCATCGTCGCATGATGCGGATTCGGTTTTGCGCCAACCGTAGCTCCGTCTGTCCTCAGGCGGTAGGTCGCAAAGCAGCTTGGCTGCGATGCTCAGTCTGGGACAGACTGGCCAACAGTTGGTGCCGAGCAGCTTCGCTGCGATGCGCTCAGTCTGGGAAGGACTGGTCTACAGTTCGTGCTCCGCCTGTCCTCACGACCCTTGGGTCATTGACTCTGCGTTGAGTTTCCCGTGATCTGTTTCATGAAGGTCGGCATCACGCCAACGTAACAGTTGCAGTGGCTGCAGACACTCAACGTCTCCGGGATGGCAACGCCGCATCGTGAACAGGGACGATGGGCAACCTCGGGGCTTGCTTCCGGTTTGGGCGAAACTTCCATGTCGCCAAGGATCCGCATCACGCCCGTATCGGTCACCTCGTTCGGATCACCCCCAGCGGAGGGCGTCGCGGGTCGGGGAGCGAACACAAACTGCGCACGACATTTCGGGCAGCGTACCGTTTGACCGGCCAATTCGATGCCGCCACGAACTCGGTGCCCGGATGGACAAGCCATCACCATGGTTGATTCACTCTCCATCTGCATGCTCTTCATTCCCTCGTGTCTTGCTTTGAAGGAGACCGGCAATCCGATCGCTCGATCCTGTACTTCTGTTTCAACCTCGTCCTGCTTGGCATGTTCCGGCAAAAAAAGCCCGGAAAAAAAGCCAAGAAAAAATGGACGTTTTTTGCGAAACTTAATCGACTCGCGCAAGATTGCTCCGAGACCGCCCGTGATACTGAGTGAGGTCAGTCCTTCACTTCTTGATGTGCGGCCAGCCAGAATTGAACTCCAGCCCCACCACCCGTCGAAGCCTTCTCGCCCGACTGCGGGACACTCGCGATGATGCCGCGTGGCTTGAGTTCACTTCGATTTACGAGCCGGTGATTTACCAGATGACACGGCGGCGGGGCATGCAAGATGCCGATGCGCGAGAGGTGGTCCAGGAAGTCCTGCTTTCGGTTTCCTCTGCCATCACTCGCTTTGATCTGGATCAATCGGGATCGTTTCGAGGTTGGCTGAACCGAATCACCCGCAATGCGACGATTGATCGCATCCGCGCGATCGCCTCACGAAAAGAAACGCTCGACGCCAGCGGCGTGGTCCGTCAATTGGACGCGATCATTGGCAACGAACGAATTGAAGACGAGTTCGAACAGGATCGCCGCAAGCAACTCTTCCGCTGGGCAGCCAGCCAGGTACGTCAATCGACGGGCGAGCAAAATTGGATGGCATTTTGGCGGTCGACCGTCGAAGGCGTGCAGGTCAACCAAGTCGCCCGAGAACTGGGCATGAGCGAGGGTGCCGTCTACGTGGCTCGCTGCCGAATCATCAAGCGAATCCGAGAAGCAATCGACAATCATCTCACTGAGTAAGCTTTCCATGATTGCAAGCCAATATGAACACTATGACGAGCCAGCGCTGCGGCGACTGCTCGACGACGAATTGCCAGATGATGAGTCGAGTCGGATCGAGGAACATCTCGCATCTTGTTCGCGGTGCCGTGCCGAGATCGAGCATCTTGCCGCCCAGCGTTCCTGGTGGAAAGAAACGGTCGATGTCTTGTCGACGTCGACCGCTCGCAACACCAGTCTCAAGGCGGAGCAATCTGACCTGCCCTCACCTTCACTCGAAGCTTCAATCGATTGGATCCGCCCCCTCCTCGATCATTCAGGGCACGATGCTGGTACGCTCGGCCAACTTGATCAGTACGAGGTTCTCGAAATCATCGGCCAAGGCGGGATGGGGGTTGTGCTACGCGGATTCGATCCGGAGTTGAACCGCCCGGTCGCAATCAAAGTCCTATCGCCTCATTTAGCCGGCGTTGGCGCGGCGCGCGCCCGCTTCATGCGGGAGGCGCAAGCGGCAGCAACCATCGTGCACCCGTCGATCGTGCCGATCTACAGTGTGGTGACGTCATCTCGACTCCCCTACATCGTGATGCCCTGTATCAATGGGGGCAATCTTCAGCAACGCATCGACCGCGAGGGCCCGCTTGAACTTGCCGAGGTCCTGCGCATCGGCGCGGAGGTTGCCGACGGACTCACTGCCGCTCACCGCCAGGGCGTGATACATCGAGACATCAAGCCGGCCAACATCCTGATCGACGACGGGAACCGCCGAGTCCTGATCAGTGACTTTGGGCTTGCCCGTGCCCTCGACGATGCAACCTTGACGATCAGCGGCATGATCGCGGGGACACCGCAGTACATGAGCCCCGAACAAGCGCGTGGCGAAATGATCGATGCCCGCAGCGACCTGTTCAGCCTGGGGAGTCTGCTTTATGCCCTGGCGACGGGTCGGCCACCGTATCGGGCGGAAAGTCCCCTGGCCGTCCTCCGCAAGATCAGCGATTCCAAGCCCAAACCGATCCACCAGGTCAACGAACTGATCCCAAAGTGGTTTGATGAGATGGTCGCGAAACTGATGACAAGCGATCCAGCCAAGCGGACTGCATCGGCCGACGATGCGGCGGCCACGCTTCGCGATGGCTACGCCCATGTTCGCAACCCAGCAGTTCATGGCCTGCCCAGGGCAGCCCGGTCGAACCGCTTTCGAAAACTCACGTTCACGTTGCCACTGATGGCATCGGTGTGCGCCGCAGCTTCGATCCTCCCCGTCACTCCCAGATTGATCAACACGTTCAACGACGCGCCGGCCATGCCGACGGGCGAGTTCCTTCAGGATCAACAAGTTCTTTCCACGGGAGTCCGCTCAGCGAGCCCCAAGGCCAGCGGTGAGTCAATCATTCAACTGGATTGGACGGGCGACGAAGTCCAAAGCGAGTTGGCGTCGATTGATCAGAGTCTGGAGCAACTTGAACATGCCATCCTGATGCCTCCTTCCGCGAACACACCATCGACGGTCAGCCCCATCCCCGACCGAGAGTCCTTTTCCACGGAGAAATCTCTGCCATGAACACCCGATCCCCTCGCGCAGGAGATGTCGTTCGAGCTCTGCTTGTCGCCCTCTTCGTACTGTTGGCGATTCCGGTGGTGCTCATCTCACTTGCCTTTCTCGGATACCGCAACACCGTGGCCGCCCAAGCGGCGGAAGAAGCGCAGCGAGCCGAAATGGCTCAACGTCAAGCGGTACAGGCTCTCGAGCGAGCCCAGCGGGCCGCGAAGACCAAAATGTATGGTGCATCACCTCCCGCTTCGCTCCGTGCCGGGCGCGAGTTGAAACCGGTGCTGGAGACCGAGTATCGGCGGGAATCGGTCCAGACGTACCAGCCGGTCAAGGATCCAGTGACGGGCCGCATCACCTACAAGACCACGCAGACGGAACGTCTCGTCCCCGTCGTGCGAACCCGTTACCTGCCAGCCGCGGATCCATCGATCACCCGACTGCTCGCAGAACTGCAAGACTTGGACGAGACCGACGAAGCCTACGCCCGTAAGACGGAAGAGCTGCGGACAAGATTGGGACTGCAATTTGATTCGATGCATGAAGCCCAAGCCAACGAGATCGCCAAGACCGAGGAACGACTCAAATCCCTCATACAATTGCATCGCAAACGGGGAGAAAACAAAGACAAGATTGTCCAGCGAAGAATGGACGAGTTGCTCGGTCGCGAAGATGCGCTGCGATGGGAGATCACACCCGGGCCGTCGGCCGACGCTCCCAATTACACCACGCCCGTTCCCGCGCACGGCTTGACACCTCCTGCACACCTATCCCCTGGGGATGCGTTGGTTCCACCAGGAAGACTGCCAAAAGACGCGGGCTATGCGGACATCACAGCTCCTGCCTGGCCTCCTTCGCCTCCTTCGCCTCCATTGCCGCCCACGCCCATTTCACCACCTGCCTCGGTGCCGCAGTCCGACGAGGACGCGACGGACGAGTTGATGTCCCCGATTCAAATCGAAGTGGACGAAAGCCGAACCCCGGCGATCCTCGGAGAGGACGAAATCGAATTAAACGAAGAGACTCAGGATTTCGGTCGATCGAGCCCAACGATCGTTCGACTGTTTGAGCTCGCGCGGCAACTCTCTTCCGCCCGAATCATTGCAGACGAGACACGTGGCCGGATGCTAATACTGGAAAAGCTCGTCGAAAACCGTGTGCTGTCAAACTCCGAGTTCAAGCAAGAGACCGCAAAACTGGCACGAATCGAGCGCGAGTTGCAATTGCATGAAATGGAATTGGAAGCCTTCGACCAAATGTTGCGTCGCAACCAGCAGGCGGCCGCTGCCGAGCTGTCCGCCGCAGATCAAGCACTTCGTCGGGCGCGTCAACTCTACAACATGGGCCGCGTCGACATGGATCGAGTCTCTGAAGTCGAAGCAGGTCGAAATCAGGCGGTAGCGCGAGCTGAAGAGGCGAAGACAAACGTCGATTACTTGAAGCGTATCCGCGAGTTGCTCGGCGACCAGCAAGACGAAGGAGAATTAGTCGAAGAAAAAGTCGATGACAACGCGTCCGAAGATCGAACGGATACGGACGGCGAAGTCAAAGAAGAGGGAGATCCAAAGCTTGGATCAGAGGAGTCTCCCACTAGCGATTCCTCTTCGGATCGCGACCATGATCCGTTCCGAGGCGGCGACGCGGATGAGTCGGCCGAAGGTGAAGCGGATCCGTTTGGCGGAAGCGAAGCAGCCGATGATCCCTTCGGTAACTTGCACAGGCACCGTTTGATTCAACTCGCGTAGGCGGCGGCGGGTCCCGATTGATCCCGCAAACGGATGCCCGAACCTTCCCTGTCCATCAGCCGGTCAATCCGCCGATCGCCGCGCGGCCGGCTGATCTCGGCTGGCGCAGTGCAGTGCTCCGAGCCCCCAGACCAGGTCTCGGCAATCGATCCCGATTACATCCGCACCCGTCAACTCGCGCAGCAGGCCCAGGGCATGATCGTCCGTTGGTGCTCCAAAGGTGGGTACCAGCACCCGGTCGCCACCCAGGCGCAGAAAGTTGCAGTAGCTTTCCGGCGCTCGCGTTCCATGGATCAGTCGTGCCGGGGGAATGGGCAGGCGATGCACGGTGACTTCGGGAGTGGTGGCATCGCCCCAGAGATGAAGTTGACGAAAGTTCTCCTCTAATCCAGCCGCGTTCTCATCCGACGCGTCATCACAGACAGCAACGACAACGTTACTCGGATCGATGAACCGGGCAAGTTGGTCGATATGGCCATCGGTATCGTCGCCACGTAGTCCGCCTCCATCGAGCCAGACGATCTCGACAACGCCGAGCTGACGGTGAAGTTCAACGGCGATGGCGTCTTTGGACCAATCGGGATTGCGCGTCGGCGTGAGCAAGCACGATGGCGTGGTCAACAGACGTCCGCCGCCGTCAAACTCCATCGCTCCCCCTTCCAAACAGAGCGCGCCGGAGGCGATCGGAACGTCGAGATACCGACAGATCTCTCCCGCGGCCCGATCGTCGCAATCCCAAGGCGGGTACTTGCCGCCCCACGCGTTGTAACGCCAATCGACACCGATCAGCCGTGGCTCCGGCCCATCTTCGACAAACATTGGACCGTAGTCCCGAATCCAACAATCATTGGTTGCGATCGGCACGATTTCCGCATTGGGTACGTTCCCGATTCTCGATTCACATTGCCGGGCAACATCATCGACGGCCAAAACGCGAACCGCTGTGCTTTCGGCGATTCGTCGAACCCAGTGGTCAAAGAACTGGGGAATGCGATCGAAGTGGCCAGGCCAGGTTTCGAGATTGTGGGGCCAGGCCAGCCAAATCTCCGCCTGCGGTTCCCATTCCGCGGGAACCCGACGAGTCGGTGAAGGAGACGACAAACTCATTGCCTCAGGCCTTCGACTCGATGACATCGGCAGCCATCACAGTGTGTCCTCCGTCGACCGTCCCAACGAGGACCGCCGGTTTCACTTCAGGATCGTTCGAAAACGATTCTCCAGTGTCAGGGCGGACGCGATCATCCGGATGCTATTCCGGCTTGACCTCTTCCTTGACCTTTTGAACAAAGTGGGGCGACTTTCCGCCCTTGCTCAGCTCCGTGGCCCGTTTATCCGCCTCTTTCTTCTGGTCAAACTCGAAGACGGCGACTCGCTTGAGATTCTGGCTGAAGACACCCCAGTAGAGCTTCATGCGGACTTCCGCAGCCGCTTTTTTCTTCGACTTTCGCTTTGTTGTCTTCTTGGCTGCCTTCTTCTTGGCAGCTGCCTGTTTTTCCGCAGCTTCAGCCTCAGCGGCTTTTGCCTTGCGACTGACGACCTTCCGGGCCATAGGAGCAAGTGGGGGGTTCAAGGGGGTGGACGGAAATCGACGATTTCAATCGCGGAAGATTACCACGTTCACGAGAGTTCTGTCACGGGGAGGAGCCCAATTCATGGGGAAGCGGCCAATCCAAAACCGAGCCGGCGAACCCGACAAGACAACGCTTGCGGGATTTCCAGCCCCGCGAGAGCGTCACCGACGCCGCTGAGCGGCTGGACCCGGGGGCGGAAAGACGCCAGATCGCGGTGAAGAATTACCAAGGGGTGGCCTTGGTGAAGTTCGCAAGTATCGCTATTCCTGGGTACGATTGTCGCTTATGCTGTTTCTAAGCTAGCGGGGACTCGCGGGGATGGCCGATTCAGGCCGCACCTCGCCGGGGGTTCGCCGTTTCACCGGAGGGAGATTCACAACATGCAGGTCAACGTTTCGGCACGCCACGGAAGCCTTCAACCGGGCGATCAGGCCCTGATCGTCGAAAAGGCGGAGAAATTGCGAAGACTCTTCGATCGGGTCAATGCGATCGAGGTGACCGTGGACCTGAAACAGCTGGACAAACCTGCAGTGGAAATCCAGGTCTCCGCCGAGCATGCCGACGATTGCGTCGCTACGGGCGAATCGACCACGGTGATTTCCGCGATGGACTTGGCAATTCCAAAGGTTGAACAACAGCTCCGACGCCTGAAAGATAAGAATAAGGGGCATCGGGCGACCGGACACAAGCACATCGACACGACGGTTGCGACTGACGAAGACTAGACGACAATCGGGCCCCGAACGTGAGCCTGTCGGTCAAGACCATGGAGACATCCAATCGTCGCTCGGTTCCCACGGAGCCGAGCGAAATCGTACAACACAGAATTTTGATCTTTCGTCTCGTTCCAAAGGAAACAAACAACGGGAATTGATCCCTCTGCGGCGACCCGAGCCGGTTGCGTTGGCCCAAACCTGGGGCACCCGCCCTGGGGCACCCGCCCTGGGGCACCCGCGGCCGGTTCAGCAAGAGAACGCCCCGTGGCTCAATTCTCGCTAAGACGACCTCTGAAGCGGGCGGAAAGCTAACAAAGAGAATTCCCTTATAGGAATCGCATTCAATGAAGTTCGCAGATTTTATTACGACCAAGGCGATTCGCGCCGAGCTCAAGGCTCAGACGAAGGAGGCGGTCATCGAGGAGTTGGTTCAGGCCCTTCTGGATGCCGGTGAGATCGACGCGGATCAGCGTGAAGACATCATCGCTTCGATCATGAAGCGAGAGGAACTGGGAAGTACCGGAATCGGACGGGGCGTCGCGGTCCCCCACACCAAGCATCCCAGCGTCCAGAAGTTGGTCGGTACCGTCGGCGTGAGCGAAGGCGGTGTTGACTTTGATTCTCTCGACGGGGAACGAGTCCAACTGTTTTTTCTACTGATCAGTCCACCGGAGCGCCCCGGGGACCACCTCCGAGCCCTCGAAAACATCTCTCGACAGCTCCGCGACGAAACCTTCTGTCGGTTCCTCAAACAGAGCCGAACCGCAGATGACATCCATCAGCTGTTGCAAGAAGCCGACGACAATCAATTTGTTTCTGGCTAAATGAACAAGAGCCCACTTTCTCGAACGGTTACCGTGCTCAATGCCCAAGGGCTGCACGCGCGCCCGGCCGACCTGCTTGTCCGCATGGCAAGCAAGTACGAGTCGACGATCTTGATTGGAAAAGATGGTGAGTTGGTTGACTGCAAGAGCATCCTTTCGCTTCTGACCCTCGGTGCCGGAGAGGGAACCGAGCTTTCGCTCCAGGCCGACGGTTCAGATGCTGCCGAAGCGATCGAGTCAATCACCCATCTGTTCGAGACGGGATTCGACGAGAAGAACGAAAAGAACGAGATGCAGGGCGTCAAACCGACAATCGATTCCTGATTGTCCAACAGGGCGCCCGGAGCCGCTCGAGGGATCCTTGGGATTTCCTGCCGCTCGTCGAGCGAACGCTTGTTTCGCTTCGCGACCGCGCGGCTGCTCGAATGGCTCGCTGCATCCACTCATCCGTACAACAACCGAACAACCGATGGATCGTGTCACGAACGCTTGCTGGCGGGAGCGGCCTCCAGGGCCGTCACACCGCCCGCCTCGCCTCGCTCACCTGAGCGTTGCCGTCAGCGCGTGCAGTCTTCGTGAATGCCGATCTGTCGAACGACGATGGTCGAACTGCAAGGCATTCCTGTTTCACCGGGAGTGGCCATCGGTCCAGCCCTAGTTCTGGACTCCGGTGGGTACCGCATTCCCCGCACAATCGTTGACGCCGACAAGGCGGATGACGAGTATGCGCGGTTGCGCGGTGCCGTCGAAGCTGTCGCGGCGCGGTTGGAAGCCAGCCGGCTGGAAACGTCCGCCGTTGCCGGCCAGGACACCGGTGATATCTTTGCCGCCCAATTGCAGATGCTGCACGACCCGCGGTTGCATGCTGAGTTGGGTCGGCGCATTCGTGGTTCGCACGAATCGGCGGATTACGCCGTAAACCGCGTGTTGCAAAACTACGCCAATGCGCTGAGCAAACTAGACAATCCGCTTCTAGCCGACCGGGCCGAGGACGTTCTCGACATCGAGAAGCAACTACTGACCGAACTCGGATCGATGGCCCGGCCACCGCTGGCCGACTTGAGCGAACCGGTGGTGGTGCTGTCCCACAACTTGACTCCCACCGAAACAGCCAATTTGGATCGGCGCTACGTTCGTGGATTCTGCACCGAGGTGGGAGGCCCCGGAGGTCACACGGCGATCGTTGCCAAGGGTCTTGAGCTGCCCGCCGTCGTCGGAATCGGGCGGTTTCTCGAAAAAGTCGGCGTCGCAGCGCGCGTGATCATCGACGGTGACCGCGGTCGCGTCATCATCGATCCGGATGAACAGACGCTCGACAGCTACCGCCAACGTCGCAAGCAAAGCGAAACTCTCAGTGACCGGCTGTCGAAACTGCGGAACCTGCCCACCGAAACGGCCGACGGTGTACGGATTCTTCTCAGTGCCAACATCGAATTCCCTCATGAAACCACCGCCTGCCTGGAGCGGGGCGCCGACGGGATCGGACTTTATCGCACGGAGTTTCTTTATCTCTCCAGCAGTGAAGAGCCGA
>JARFQX010001059.1 GCA_029287555.1 Rubripirellula sp.
CCCCCCCCTCCACCCACACCCCCACCCCCCACATCTACACTCTCACGCGTTCGTCGGCAGCGTCAGATGTGTATAAGAGACAGCGGTAAATCCACCGTTGCACGCCGCCTACAGGATCTGGGAGCAACCTGGATCAACGCCGACGAAATCGCTCGCGCGGTCTTGGAACAGGAGGAGGTGCAAGCCGAGCTGCTCCGCCATTTTGGCTCGAAAATCGCCGGTAATGACGGCCGAATCGACCGCTCCAAGCTGGCTGCCGAGGTTTTCGGGGATGACGATTCAAAGCGGCGCGCATTAACATACTTAGAGAGTCTGATTCACCCGCGAACGCGACGAATCATCTCGGCTCGTCTGATCGAAGCTCATCGCCAAGGGTGCGGCGTCGCCATCTTGGATGTGCCGTTGCTGTTTAAAAGCGGATGGGATCGGTGCTGTGACGAGATTTGGTGTGTCGATGCTGATCGCACGCTTCGCTTGCAGCGCGCCGAGGCCCGTGGGTGGCATCCGCGGGAATTGAGCGACCGCGAAGCGAATCAACTTGACATCAATGAAAAGAAACGACTCAGCAACCTGGTTATCATGAATAATGGTTCGTTGAGCCAACTGCACGAAACCATTGAACGTCGATGGCGTTCACTCACTGACCGACACAAAGTTCTTGTCCCTGACCCGCATTGCTACGACCGCGAGGTTTGATCCGCTTGATCCGTTATGGGAACGAAGCAAAGTCGTGATCACGATGTTTTGACGATTCCCGCCGATTGAGGCCTCTCCTAAAACCTCGCTTTCCCTCCTCCAAGAATTTCCCGCCTTCCTTTTCTACTTTCCCATTCTCTTTTCCCTCCCTTTCAACCATGTCCTCCAATCGGTCCCATTCGCGGGACAACGCCGGTCCGAAGCGAAAAAGCGGACCTCGCGAGTACCGCGATTATCGCCAGAAAAACAGTCGTCCCCGTCATCCTGACAAAGATGTCGATCAACGGATTCGCGAACTCGACGCCGAGCGCGACCCGCTTTCGCTTCCGGAAGAAATCGTCAGCGAAGCGAACCAGGCGGGCGAACGAGTCGGAATTCCGAGCGTTCCGAGCAATGATCAACGGCGACTGAACATTGCCGACCTGCAAACGAGTTCCCACGAAGCACTGATTCAATTGGCACAGGACGAAGGGCTCGAAGACCACGCGGGCATTGCCAAACAGGAACTGATTTTTCGCATTCTCAAACACCGCATGAAGGTAGACGGCCTGATGTACGGTGAGGGAACGTTGGAGATCTTGCCCGATGGGTTCGGTTTCCTGCGCAGCCCTCAGTATCACTATCTGTCGTGTCCGGATGATATCTACGTTTCGCCGAGTCAGATCCGCAGATTCGGATTGCAGACTGGTAGCCACGTGGCGGGACAGATTCGACCGCCGAAGGAGAACGAGCGATATTTCGCATTGCTTCGAATTGAGGCGATCAATCGTCACGATCCAATGCAACGTCAAAAGCTCGTGCCCTTTGACGAACTGACGCCGCTGCATCCCAACGCTCGCATCATCATGGAACACTCGACCAGCGAGGTGAGCACGCGCGTGGTCGACATGCTGACGCCGATCGGCTTTGGACAACGGGGTTTGATCGTCAGTCCCCCGCGAGCCGGCAAGACAATTTTGATGCAGCAAATGGCGCGGGCCGTGTTGGGGAACTACCCGGACGCCTACGTCTTCATGTTGCTGATCGACGAACGGCCTGAAGAAGTCACCGACATGGAGCGGGAGGTGCGCGGCCCACAATGTGAGGTGATCAGCAGCACGTTTGATGAACCTGCCCAACGCCACATTCAGGTCGCCCAGATGGTGATCGAAAAGGCCAAACGCATGGTCGAGTCAGGGACCGATGTGGTTATCTTCCTTGATTCGATCACTCGCCTTGCCCGCGCCCACAACAGTGACGGCGAGTCGACCGGGAAACTACTCAGCGGAGGATTGGACGCCGGGGCGCTGCAGAAACCGAAGGCCTTGTTTGGTTCGGCGAGAAAGGTCGAAGAAGGTGGATCCTTGACGATTCTGGCCACCGCGCTCGTCGATACCGGTAGCCGAATGGACGATGTGATCTTTGAAGAATTCAAAGGGACCGGCAACCTGGAAATCGTGTTGGACCGGGCACTGGTCGATCGCCGCATCTGGCCCGCGATTGACATCAGTCGCAGCGGCACACGTCGCGAAGAGATGCTGATGGATCCTGAGGAGTACCGTCGGATCTCGACCCTCCGACGCGTCCTCGCCGAGTTGTCTCCGGCCGACGCCATGCAAAATCTGGTCACCCAGTTGCGAAAGACCCAAAACAACGCCGAATTCTTAATGAGCTTGAAGGATGTCGATTGAGATCACGGGGATCGAAGGGGATCTTCCCGACGGCAAAATTGCGATCGTGGCCAGTCGCTACAACGCGGGCATCTGCGACGCACTGGTTGCCGGCGCGATCGAGACATTGACCGCCGCGGGTTACCAAGGCCATCAAATTGCGGTCGTTCGCGCACCCGGGGCCTGGGAACTGCCCGCCGTCGTCCGCCAAGTGATCGACGCCGAGCGAGTGATTGGCGTGGTCGCGTTGGGATGCGTGATCAAGGGAGAAACGACTCACGACGAACACATCAATCGTGCCGTCAGCCTGTCGCTGATGCAAATGGGTGTCGACACGTGCATTCCGATCGGCTTCGGCTTGCTGACGTGCAACACGCTCGAGCAGGCGATCAATCGCAGCGGGGGAAGCGTCGGCAACAAAGGCCACGAAGCCGCCGAAGCCGTCTTGGAGCTCTTGAGACTCGGTTTGAAGCTGGAAGGGATTTAGGCCTCTCGCCTCTCGCCTCTCGCCACTCGCCACTCGCCTCTCGCCTCTCGCCACTCGCCTCTCGCCTCTCGCCTCTCGCC
>JARFQX010000913.1 GCA_029287555.1 Rubripirellula sp.
TCGCGATTCGATCCTTTACCCTTAATCGACCGGGGCCTCGAAAAGCTAACCCGCCGCCTGCTCGTGATACCCCCACGTTTGCTCCTGATCTTGCCGGATCCGGCACCCGAGCAGGGCGATCCCACCCTACGAACGCCCGCGGATGCGAAGCCGTCACGGGCCAACGGTGATTCCAATGGAAGATTTCGACGTCGCCAGCCTCGCTGAGTACCTTCACCTAACCCCGGACCAGGTGACGAAGATGGCGGTCCGCGGTCGCATTCCAGCGCGACGCGTGTCCGGACAATGGCGATTCAGTGAAGCCGAAATCCACCATTGGCTCGAGGAGAGAATTGGGGCCAGCGATGCGGAAGAACTCACCCGCGTGCAGCGTGTCTTGGACCGAGCCGCGGGAGAGACCGCGGATCGCCCCATCAGTGAGCTCTGCACGACCGAAACGATTGCGGTCCCGCTCAATGCCCGCACGCGCGGATCGGTGATCCGTTCGATGTGCGAGTTGGCGGCTCGATCGGGCCTGATGTGGGATGCAGCCGCCATGGCGGAAGCGGTCCAGGCACGTGAACAGATGCACCCGACGGCTCTCGACTGCGGTGTTGCCCTGCTGCACCCCAGGCGGCCGCAGACGTCGATCTTGGCCGATTCGGTTATCTCCATGGGGGTCTGTCCTTCGCCGATTCCTTTCTCGGATCGGGGACAGTTGACCGATGTCTTTTTCTTGATTTGCTCTTACGACGACGCCACTCACCTTCGTATCCTCGCCAAACTGAGTCGTTTGATCGCCGACGGAGAGCTGCTGGCCGGGCTTCGAGCCGCACATTCCGCTGGTGAGGCTTGGGCGTCCTTGAAGGAATCCGAAGAGGCACTCGACTCGGCGTACCCTTGACCCATCAGTGCGGGGTCAGGCCGAAGGTGCGCGATGCATGTTTTTGTTCAGGGAGGGGAAGCGTGAGCGTGGTCTCAAGGCTGGAAGGCGATGTCGGCAGCGGAACGCTTGTGTGGATTGGTGACCGGTCGATCCCCGAGTTTGAGTTGGCGTTTCACGACTGCGTCGAATTGGCCGCACAGGTCGCGCTGCGACACGACGTGGAAGCGTTGACTCGGCGACCGGCACAGCAAGTCGACCGGATTGTGTTGGCTCGGGCGACGCGCGAGCCGATCGATGAGCCGCTTTTCAAGTCGGTGGCGAGTCAATACCGTGATGCTCGCTTGATGGAACTGGTCGGTCCCTTGTGTGAGGGCGATCGTCGCCAACTTCCCGTTGCATCGACACGTGTGCCGTGGCATCGTTGGAATCAGGTGGTTGCGAGTTGGTTCGGCGGCCCGGTTGGAAACGATCCGTGTTCGCATCAACGCGCCCGCTCGGTCGCCGTCATCACGTCCTGCTACGCCACCGCGCAGACCTACCTGGATCTCGCGGAATCAGCGTCGGTGACGGCATGTTGGTGCGACCAGATCGATGCGAACCGCGTCCGAAACGTCGACGCCGTGTGGTGGGATGACAGTGTGGTCGGCCCGGCGGACGTTGCGACGTGGCGCCAACGTCTTACCCGATTTGCATCGACGTTGCGCCCCGTGCGTCACGCCTGGATCACCCATGGGGGGCGACTCGATCAGCGTCGAGCCGCCATCAGCGCCGGGATCGAATTGGTGATCAGCAAGCCTTATCGCATCGACACGCTGCTAGACATGATCGAGGCGAAACCGAACGCCGAGATGACGCAACGGCATGCGGCTTAGAGGCCGCGGCACTCCACGCTCGCGGAGGCACGGTGCGCGCAGAGGAGATTCCTGACTTCCTCCGTGAGCTCGGTGACGCCGTGAGATACTTGGCTTCAGAAGATCCCCGCACCGAAGCTGTCTTCATCGTCGCTGGCGGTCGATTCCTTTTTCTTGTCGGGCGAATCAAGAAAGTGAGGGCGGGGAGGCCCGCCTTCGGACTTCTTCGGCGTTAGCACTTCGGCTTCCGCCTCTTCGTAACCGAAGTCGTCGTCGTATCGAGATCGGTAACCGGGCTGCTGGCAGCGCGCCAGTTCCGCTTCGAATTCCTGAATCACCGCTTGCTGGATCTGTTCACGGCACTCGCTGTTAATTGGATGCGCGACATCAGCGTAGAGCTTTTGTGGTGAATCGTAGCCGGCATCACCATCGTGTTGCAATTTGGCGCCGCAGTTGTTGCAGTAATTCGCCCGCAGATGATTCTTGTGATTACATCGATGGCAATGTCCGGTCAACTTGCGACTCGGCATTGCAACAAAGGGCCCACTGGCTCCGTCAATGATCTTCAGGTCGCGCACGACGAAGCAATCGTCGATGGTAATGGAACAGAAAGCGCGCAATCGATCCTCGGAATCCTCCATCAATTTGATGCGAATCTCGGTGATCTCCATTGTCCGACCCTCCCTAACCGGCGAACACGCCAAGTCACAGGCGCGTTGGCGAGCATGTTGTGTTTCTACGTCACGTTGACCGATGCTGGCACATGCGAACTACGGGCCGCCATGACGATAGCACCTGGTTCTAGTCGACTCCGAAGTGCTTCAGCATAACGCACGGCGTCTTCCTGTGAGCCCGCGACTGCGAAGCAAGCCGACCCGCTGCCTGTGACTTGACACGTCTTCATGCCAAGCTCAGACAGAGATTCTAGGACTTGAGCGATTTGTGGTGCAAGCTTTTTCGCGGGATCCGAGAGACGATTGAGCATGGCCTCTCCCAGAGCGCTCGTTTCCCCGCCCTTGAGTAAATCGATCAATCGCGTCGCATCCACTGGATCTTGGGGGACTTGGGCGTTTGCGTAGACCTTAGCGGTTGAGAGGCTAACGGCGGGATAGACGACGACAAAACTGAATGTCGCAGTCGGGCCAAGATCCTCGAGCCTTTCGCCTCGCCCCCGGGCTCGGCACGCCATCGAAGGTTGATCTGGCGAAGTGCCGAGAAAAAAGGTCACATCGCTGCCGATTTGCTCCGCGAGATCGTAGAGCCTGCGGTCATGCGGCGCGACTCCGCACAACACGGCCGCACAGCGGAGCGCCGACGCGGCATCGCTGCTGGCGCCTCCCAAGCCGGCACCGGCAGGAATGCACTTGTCCAGCTCGCAGTCGAATCCGCCGTCGACCGAAAAGATCTCTGAAAACTTTGTCAGGGCGCGGTGGACAAGGTTTTCCGGGCCGGTCGGAATCTCGAGAAGGTTGGACCGCTGATCAACCGCTCCTCCCAATCCTAAACGATGCGCGACGACTTCTTTGGAAGGCAGCCAGCGCACGCTTAGTGAGACGCCTCGCTGGTGGCGGCGAACGACGCGCATCTGGTCGCGCAGATCGATCGGAACCATCACCGTATCGATCTCGTGAAACCCATCCGGCCGTTTTCCCAGCAGTTCCAGGAAGAGGTTCAATTTGGCCGGAGGATGTGTGTGGGCGGAGAGCGTCATGGGGATGCAACTCGGTCGCGACATTCAACGCCTGCACATGTCGGATGCCGGCGGTTGTAAAGGGGACGTCGACGAGCGACCGTCATGCCGCATTTCGAGACGAGTCACCGGTGGGCCCGTTCGAGCCCTCCTTCCAGGTTAACGTATCGGTACCACCCGTTGAATCGACCTGTTGGGTGTCGACGGAAACCAGCGTGATTCCCGACTTGCCGGCAAGTTCATACGTGACTTCCTGATCGACAACGATTGTCTTTCCCGCTTCGATCACGATCGCCGAGCCCTTCGCATCGCGAACTCGCTCAATCGTTTGTGGTCCGATTGTGGGAACGTCGAATCGCATATCTTGCGCTGGCTTGGCGACCTTGATCAGCGTCCATCCGCCGCGTTTGCACAACTCGCCGGTGCGTTTGATGCAGGCATCCGTCCCTTCGATCGCTTCGACGGCAATCACGGTTCCGTCCTTGATGGTGATCGATTGGCCGATGTCCAGACCTCCCATCTGTTTCGCGACGCGCCATCCCGCCTCGATGTCACGCTGCAAGCGTTCCTTAGCCGGTGGCCCGGCGAGATGTCCTTCGTTCACGAGTAACTCCGGTGCAAAGTCGGTAGCCGGAGCGATTTCGATACCCGACTTGGCGTAAGCATCCGTAATCGCCCCGAGAAGGCTGTCGTCGCGGGCGTCACGTCGACGACCCACCAGATACGGTCCCAGCGTGCGGATGCAAGTCCAGTCGGGAAAGTGACGGATCCACACCGAACCACGGTAGAG
>JARFQX010000017.1 GCA_029287555.1 Rubripirellula sp.
ATCCCACCGGGGGCCAACACTCGCACCACTTCGGCAATCGACTTGGGAAGGTCCAACCACAAGAAGGTGAACTGCGCGAAAAGGAGATCAACCGATTCGCTGGCCATCGGCAGTTCTTCGGCATGACCGACCACCCAATCAACGGATTGGTCCAGCGGCGCGTCGCTTGGTTGCGGGCGACGGTCCAGAGCGACTACCGGGCGACCGGTTCGCGAACACAACTCGTTGGCGACGATTCCCCAACCCGCTCCGATTTCGACGATCGTGTTGCGTTGCTCGATCCCGGCCCGCCGCAACAGTCGTGAACGGGCTCCGCGCAAAGCATCGGCTTGCCTTTGGCACAGCTCGAATCGTGGCAGGTCAAAACTCGTGCTCACGCTACGGCTCAGCGGCCACCTCCGGCACAAGCACAAGCGCAGGCGCACCCGGCACAGGCACACGCGCATCCTCCGCCCCCTCCACTGCCGCCGCTATTCTGGGCCGCCTCTCCGAGGGCCTTGAAAACATCGGCGGTGACTCGATCGACACCACTTAGGTCGACAATCCCGCCGGGTGTGCCGAACCCGAGCGATCCAGGCTCGATCGCACTCGCAAAGTGATTGGACGTGTTCTCCGCCCAGCCCGCAAACGACGAGGCGACCTCGCCAAAACTGGTCTTTGACGTTGTGGGTGTCGAAGGTGTCGAAGGGGAAGGGGCCGACGGGGCACGGCCGCTGGAGTGGGTCGTGGTCCATCGTGGTTGATAGGTATCGATGGAGGGCCCCCAGCTATCGAACCGCCCCGACCAGTCCGGATCGATCATCATCCAATCGAGATTTCGATCGACGGCGTCAGTCCGCAGTTCAACTTTGGGGATCGACTCCGCTTCGCGCCAAGCGCGTTCCACGATTCGCCGATAATAGGCGACCGTCTGCGACACGTCGAATCCCTCCATTCGCTTGGCCGTCGTTTCAACGAGCTCCTTCAAGGGAACCTGCATGCGAATCGCCTCGATAGGTGTCCCTTCGTTGCGAGCGAGCAGATAGAGAAAGGGGTGTTCGTAATTGTGGATCACAACGCCCGCTTTGGAGGCTGCCTTGGTGCGTTGCTTCCGCGAGCCCCGATAGCCTTCGGCGACCCGAACCGTCAGCGGCTCGGCGGATGTCATGGTGACCAGGCCCTTCTTCAGCATGCCGAAAATGACAAGCGTCAGCACTTTGCCCAACGGCAGTTCCAACAACACAGCGGCTTGCGGCGCCGTCAAACCTCGCTTGATGCCACCACCTTCGACTTGGGCAATCGCGGGCAGGTAGCTCGATTTGCGTCGCCACAGGACGCGCTCATTCCACGCGAAAAGCCCGAGCATCGGCAACCAGGCGGAAAGGTGCAAACCGGGACTTTGGATCATCGTGAAGATCAGCCCTCCACATAACATCAAAAGCAACACCCAGCCGGTACCGTGAGAAAACCGCAAGAAGGTCACGATCAACAGGAGCGTCAGCGCGGCTCCCGAAAAAAACTGGATGTCCTCGTGCTCGGAGAACCACTTGACCAGCAGTCCGAGTGTTGAAATCGTGACGACCCGATTCATGCCCCGCTTCGGGAACGAAATTCCGATCTTGGGATTGTCCTTACTTAGGAAGTGGTTCGGGTAATCCCATCCGGCGACGATGTGCTGCTGGTCCCCCTCGCCAAAGAGCACCATCTGCTGATAGCGATCTTGTTCGTTTTGATAAGTCACCTCTTCCGCCGTGACGCCCGGCGGCAAATGCACTGCCATCTTCAAACGTGTCGTTCCCACCTGAAGCTGAGGGTCGAACCAGGTGGGGATCATCTGCAGCGAGGCTCGCGATTCATCCGTGGTGTCTTGATAAACCATATCGGGCATGGTGGCTTCAAAGCGAAACGTGCCCTGCTGACCACCGCGAATTTGGTGGCTTCCCAAATGAACTTCCGCACCCACGTCGATGTAGCTCGACTTGCGGATGGTGCGAAGTGGTTTGCCATCGACGGATGCCGACATATTTGAGATTGAGTAGTTCGAATGGGGCAGTCCGATGTCAACGATGTCGATCGCGTGCGCGCCGGGCTGATTTCGAAAGAGAATCCGGTACTCGATACGCGCCGATGCATCGGGCTGGACAAACACCTGGAGGTCCATCTCGCTGACTGCAAATCGGTAGTTTTGAGCCAACGCGTTTGATGACCCGATTAGCACTAGCAGTCCGACACCAAGCCACAAAGTCAACGCTTGAAAACGGCACCCGTAATTCATGACAAACGCTACCGCACGAGAGGAGAAGCGGAAATGTGCGTCTCGATGTTGACGCCACGTGCGAGCGTCCGGGACGACCGCATGTTTCGCTCGGATCGATTCACTCATGGGACCAGCCTCGGGGGTCGGCGGGACAATCGGCGGCGCAGATGACCATGCCGGGACATTGATCGCACCGTGTGTTGGCTTCGACTCGTTCACGAAACCTACGAAACACGCTCGAGCTCCAAATCTGCTCCCAACTCTCACTCAGCAGATTGCCCGCGGTTTGGGATGCCCCCCGCGGTGGCAAAACATCACCGTTTGGCAGCACACGAATCGTGACATCTCCTCCGGCTCGTGGCCCACGCCGCACCTGATCGTCGACAGTCTCGGTCGCCGTGACGCCGACCGGAGGCAGCCAAGTGACTTGAAAAGCATGGTCGTCCGCTGACTCTTCCACCCAGGCAGCGAGTTGACGAAGGCGCGTCGCTTGCAGCGGCGCTTCCGAATCCGCCTCATCGCTGCCACGAGCTTCCGCGACGCCATCCGAATCCAAACGAGCCAATGCGTACACCTCGACGTGGCCAATCCGCCACTGGGCCAGCTTCGTCCAGTGCTCGTAGAGACCGTCGATACTTGCTTCAACGAGCGGGATTTCAACGACTGGCGTCACCTCAAGCTCGTGCGAGTGCCGAATCAGCCCGGCCAAGTCACTGTCGTCGGATTCGCCGAACCAACGGCGATGCAACTCAGGATCGACCGCCCACGGAGCGAGCAAGTAGTCGACTCCCACTGCGGCTACCTGTTTGGCTCGATCGGAATCCATCAACCAGTTGGCTGGGGAGCGAACGCCGGCGATCATGCCTAAATCTTCGGCCCATTCGACCGCTTGCACCAACTGCTCCGTGGACACGGAAGCGGTCGGCAAGAATCGTGCATGAGGGATGCCGGCATCCCACAATTTGCGCAGAATCGCGTGCAGTCGGTCAGCTTCGCCGATCTCGACATCGGCTTGAAAGGGAGCGATCAACTCCGCATCACGTGTTTCCTCGACAGGATCACCAAGATTAAAAACCGGAAACCTCGCACTGGGGCTGCCGAGTTCCTTGAGGACGTGCGCACATCGGTCAATCCAAGGTTTCGCGGCGGCGGGAAAACTACGGGCAACTGTTTCTCCCGATTCACCCTCTAGCAATCGTTTGAGCAAAGGCGTTCCTTCGCGGGAAACTCGAACGGCCTCCGAAGCACCGGCAATCAACAACGATTGTCCGCTACGCTCGACGCGCAAGTGAAATCGGATGTACCCGTCGTCACGTTGAAACTGGTAGTGGTACAAACCGGCCGGGACGGATTCCTTCCCCGAGCTAACCGTGCCAAACTGAGGAACCATCCAAGCTTTCAGTCGTTGCTTCCAAGCGGTGTCCATGCTCATTTCATTCATCGGTCCGCAAACTCCCCACTACCTCGACGTGCCGTAACCGGCAGGGATAAGTTGACGACTTGGGGTTCTTTCCCTCTGCCGGACGAACATCCGCCACAGCCGCCCGATGAACAACCACCTGCAACGCGGACGCCTTCTTGCGCTTCGCGTTCGATCCGACAGCCTCCACCACATAGCGGAAGATCGGGGCAGTCCCAGCACATCTCAGGAAGCCCCGAAGAGGCAGGATTAAGTTCACGATCTCGGAAGCCCAGGAACAGGT
>JARFQX010000020.1 GCA_029287555.1 Rubripirellula sp.
AGCGAGAGGAGGGTCTGTCTTCAGCCGTGCCAATTCCAACGGTGGGCCATCCCGATTTCCCCATCTCCTCGCTCAGGCTCGACTCTCCCGAGGGAATGTGCGTCGTGGATGGGAACCTCTGCCAAGACTGAACCTGAAGACTGCACGACTTCCTCGTGGACCGATGCAAAGCAGAAGGGTTGTCTTGATTCGGCATAACGCTCTGCTGTTGACCGTGCTTTCTTGCGATTCACCGGCATGTCGTTTCGTCGCCGGACGTGTGTGCCCCCGGCCAGGAGGTTGCAGCCAGGAGGTTGCAGCCAGGAGGTTGCAGCCAGGCGGTTGCCGGGACTCGTTCCAGCGTTATGGAATCCAGCCCATGACGCAAGATCACAAAGCGCCGCTGGCGAAACCGGTGTCGCTGCCGAAGAGGATTGCGCCGGCTGCAGGCCGACAGGTGTCAGGCTGTCGAGTTTCAGGCCGTCGAGTTTCAGGCCGTCAGGGAGAGGTCGGGGTGGGTCCAGGGACGATCGTTCGTTTGGGACAACTCTCCCGGCGGCGTCGAATGCCAGTAGGGCCCGAGTTCTTTCCGCAACTGAGCGCGGGCCCGATTAAGCCGACTGCGGACCGTTCCCAGGGTGACGTCCAAGGCCTGTGAGATGGCGCGATAATCGCAGCCCTCATACTCGCGTAGCAGCAGGATCTCGCGGTGATGATCATCCAGCCGCGCCAGCGCAGCCCGAACCTGATCGCACTCCTCCTCCGCTTCGACCGCATCGATTGGATCGGTTTCCGGTTCCGCCCACGACATGTTTTCGGCGGCAAAATCGATCGACGCGTTCTGGTGCCGATTTCGCATGTAGTTCCGCCGCGAATTCAGGGCGATCCGGAAAAGCCAGGTATAGAAGCTGCTCTCGCAGCGAAACGAATCGAGTTTTGCGAAGGCCCGCACAAAGGCGTCCTGGACGACGTCATCGGCCGACTCGGAACAGTTTAAGTCGCAGCGAAGTGACAACAGTAATCGTTCGTGGTGACGATGAAACAGCTCGAAATACGCTTCTTGGGCGCCCCCCAGGGCAGCCTTGATCAATTCGTTGTCTGAGAGGTGGGAGCCACAGCGGATCGCCGGATCTCTGAAGTATCGCATCGGTCTTGGTCCGCTTCGGGGAACGCCTGTATCAACCCGCCGACCCCAAAGGGACTATCTGGTAGCCCTTGAACGTTTGATCGGCGTGTCTGGATACGCGGCGCCCCCTGCGCCACCCCGCAGCGATTTCTTGGAGTCAGTTCCACGAATTCCGCAAATTTTGAGAAAAGAGGCGAGAGGCGAGCGGCGAGAGGCGAGCGGCGAGCGGCTAATTCTTGCAATAGCGGTCGAGCCAATCGAAGAAGACTCGGCCCCAGAGCACCCCGTTTTGCGGGGAAAGGACCCAATGCCCTTCTTCGGGAAAGTAGAGGAATCGGCTCGGGACGCCCTGCACTTGGGCCGCCGTGAATGCTTCCATCCCCTGCGTCACCGGGACGCGGAAGTCCTTCTCGCCATGGATCACCAGAAGCGGCGTCTTCCAATTCCCCACGAACTGATGGGGTGAGAAAACGTCATACTCTTTGGCGATCTCCGCACTCTTCCAATAAGGGCCCCCCAGGTCCCAATTGACGAAGAACAGCTCCTCGGTTGAGCCGTACATCGATTCCAGATTAAAAACGCCGCAGTGGGCGATCATGGCGCAGAATCGATCGGCCGCGTTCCCCATCATCCAATAGACGGTGTAGCCACCGAAGCTGGCGCCGATCGCAGCAACTCGCTCTCGGTCAATGCTGGGATCGGCCATCATCGCGTCGGTGGAGGCCAGAATGTCCTGCATCGCTTGGCCACCCCAATCGCCACTGATTTGATCATTCCATTCGCGACCAAAGCCCGGTAGGCCGCGTCGGTTGACCGCCAGAACGACGTACCCTTGCGCGGCCATCATGTGAAAGTTCCAGCGGTAAGAAAACCACTGCCCGATTTGGCCCTGCGGCCCGCCCTGGCAATACGTCAACATGGGCCACTGCTTGTCGCCTTCGGTATCAAATCCGGGCGGGAAAATGACCCAGTTGTGAATCGATTCGCCGTCACTGGCGGTAAAGTATCTCTCTTCAATGCGTGGGAGCTCGAGCTTTTCGTACAGCGTTCCATTGACGTCGGTAACCGTCACCATTTGCTTCGTCTCGACGTCGAGAATCGCCAGCTCCGTCGGACGTAACATGCTCTGTTGGCGAACCAGCAAGCGAGTCGATTTCGTATCACCCACCGACGCGGAAAACGAGGTGACGGTGGAAAAGTCGAATCGTCCACTCGAAAGTTGCTGAGGTCCCTGGCCATCGATTCCAACCTGGTAGACCTGGGTCGTGCCCCGTGTTTCACTGTCGAAGAACACGGCACGGCCGTCCGGATTCCAACACGCGTGGTGGGTCGTTTGATCGAGTCCGTCGGTGATCTCTCGCAACGACTCGCTGGCTCGATCGTAAATCATGATCCGATTGCGATCGGACTCGAACCCGCCGCGACGCATCGAGTGAAAGGCAATGGATCTGCCATCCGGCGAGTAGACCGGATTCATGTCATAACCCGGCATGCCTGGCGTGATGTTCTTCAGGGCGCCGCTGGTCGCCTTCACCAGGTAGATACTGCTGTCGGTGCTCTCAGCTGGATTATTGACAAGCTTCATCGTGAGGGCGACTTCCCCACCATCGGGTGAAAACGAAAACTGCTCCGCTCCACCAAACGGCGGCAATGGGCAATCGGCTTTCAAGGATGCCATCAAGTCAACTGGTTCCCCGGCTTTGCCCTCGTCATCAATCGCGGCAACATGAACGTGGCTGTACGCATAGTCGTGCCACTGGTTCCAATGCCGATAGAGCAGCGAATCGATGATCCTGGCGTCAGCTTTGGGAAGATCCGAGTAAAGCTCGTTAACCGTCGGGTCCATTTTGACATCGACGGTAAACGCGATCGCATCGCCCCGCGGTGATGCTTTCAAGTTGCCGATGCCTTCTTCAACTCGAGTCAATTGGATGGGCTCGCCGCCCGCCGGCTCAATCATCCACGCTTGCGGTTTTTCCTCGGCTTCCTTCTCTTCGCTAGACTCGTTACCGCTACCGGTCTTCTCGGCACCCTTTTTTGATTCAGCTGCTTCACCCTCCATCTTTGCCGGAGCAATGTAAATCAGTCTCGCGCCGGAGGAATGATCCAGCCAGGAGAGAGAGCTGAGGCCCTTGATGTCCTTGAGTACCACTTGGGCCTTGGCGCTGAGCAGCGGCGTGTCGAATGCGACGGCTCGTTGTTGAGCTGGCTCCAGTTGCTCGGGTAAAGGCTGTACCAACAAATCGGTGGTTCCGGCGTTTTCTGCCAGATCGTAGCGTTTGACCAGGTACGCCAGTTGGCGACCATCGGGTGAGACCGCGGCGTCGCCGATGCGCGCCAAATCCCAGAGCTTTTCCGGCGTGAGCCGCTGAGCCGAGCAAGGTTGGCAAGTCGTTGCAACGATCGACAGGAGTAAAAGACAGGTGGTTGGACGCATCGGTGTATCTCGTCTCGGGTGGTGGGATAGACTCGCCTACGACTCTAAATAAGACTCTGGAACGGTGCCGAAAAATCGTGCTCGTGCTCGTGCTCGTGCTCAGCGAAGCGGTGCTCGTAATCGAAACGGATGCGAAAAACTGCATCCACGAGGTCGAGCACGAGCACCGTCGCAAGCGACTGAGCACGAGCACGACTTGCTATTCATAATTGCGCACCCTTTTTTGGCTCAGCCTGTCCCAGGCTGTTGTCGGCGAGCACTGGTCGCAAATCTCGGGACAGACTTCTTCGGGAAATCATACCGTCGAGAGCATCGTCTCGACGGCGCGCTTGATTTGCTTCACCGCTGACGACGAAAGATCACTGAGCATCGGCAGCATCGGACCCGTCTGGGCGATGCCTGCTGCTTCGACAGCGTGATGCAGCACGCGAATGGGACTTATTTCGTTTCGCAGGTCTTCCAGCGGCTGGAACCAGACACGG
>JARFQX010000033.1 GCA_029287555.1 Rubripirellula sp.
CCCCTCCCACCCCCCCCCCCCCCCCCCCCCCCCCCCCGCGACTCGATTCGTCGGCAGCGTCAGATGTGTATAAGAGACAGGGATCAGAGACGTAGCACGAGGCCGACACGGAGAACGGGTTTCGGAAACGACTGTCGGAAACGATGATGCCCGTGGCCGTCCCGAACGAGCTCTTGGAGAGAACTCGTGAGTGAATTTGCCCGACGGAGTTGAGAAGCGTGATCACCGCGAGTCGGTCGACGGGCTTGCTCAGCCCCTGAGCTTAAGTGAGGGACGACCCCGCGAGCTTTCCCGACGCCACGTTTGCCGATCACCATTTCGAATTCGCAACCACCCCCATCAACCGCTGCAAGATTGCAGAGATCGAACAACTGAGTTTGCCGTTGCCAATGACCGGGCGAATCCTATCCTGACGCGAATTGTAGGCCGCGTCCCCGGAAATATCGCAGGCGGGCACTGTTTAGGTGAAAGATATGAATCTGGAGAAACTTCGAAACATCGGGATTAGTGCTCACATCGATTCAGGCAAGACGACCCTGAGCGAGCGGATCCTCTTTTACACCGGCCGGATTCACAAGATCGAAGAGGTCCGTGGCGATGGTGACGGCGCGACGATGGACCACATGGAGCTGGAGCGTGAGCGTGGGATCACGATTACGAGCGCCGCGACCAGCGTGCAGTACAAAGGTTACGACATCAACCTGATCGACACGCCGGGCCACGTTGACTTCACCGTCGAAGTGGAACGAAGTTTGCGCGTGCTCGACGGCGCCGTGCTGGTGCTCTGCAGCGTCGGCGGCGTCCAGAGTCAATCGATCACGGTCGACCGCCAGATGAAGCGGTACCAAGTGCCGCGCATCGCCTTCATCAACAAGATGGACCGGACCGGTGCCAATCCCTACCGAGTCGTCGAGCAACTGCGCGAGAAGCTGGGTGCCGAAGCGTTCTTGATGCAGATCCCGATCGGCGCCGAGGACAATTTCCAAGGCGTGGTGGACCTGATTGAAATGGTGGGTTTGACCCACGCCGGAAGTGAAGGGGAAGAAGTCGTCGAAGGCCCGATTCCGGAAGACCTGAAGGATGAAGCCGAAGCGAAGCGGGCCGAAATGCTCGAAGCGCTCTCGATGTATAGCGACGAGATGATGGAACTGTTACTCAGCGAGGAAGAGGTTCCCAAGGAGCTGATCTACAAGGTCGCCCGCGACGCCGTGCTTGGCGGTGCCACGCCGGTCTACATGGGCAGCGCGTTCAAGAACAAGGGCGTCCAGCCGATGCTCGACGCGGTGATTCGTTACTTGCCGAGTCCCCTGGACCGCGAGGTTCGCGGGATCGATCCGTCGGATGAAAGCAAACGCATCCCCCTGAAGCCCGATTCCGATGCTCCGTTCGTCGGCATGGCATTCAAGATCGTCGACGATCCGTTTGGACAATTGACCTTCATGCGGATCTATCAGGGAAAGATTGGCAAGGGCGAAAGCTACGTGAATCAGCGTACCGCTCGCAAGGAACGATTCAGCCGGATCGTTCGCATGCACAGCGACAAACGTGAGGAAGTCGACGAGGCGGTCGCCGGTGACATCGTTGCCGTGATGGGTGTCGATTCGGCCAGCGGTGACACTTACAGTATCGAGCGAGACTTCTGCACCCTCGAATCGATGTTCGTGCCAGAGCCGGTGATCAAGATCGCGGTCAGCCCCAAGTCGCGAAGCGACGGAGACAAACTGGGCAAGGCCTTGCAACGATTCCGCAAAGAGGACCCGACGTTCCAAGTCTTTACGGATGAGGAAACCAACGAAATCCTGATCAGCGGCATGGGGGAATTGCACCTCGAAGTCTACATCGAACGGATCCGTCGTGAATACGGTGTGGATCTTGTCGTCGGAGCCCCGAAGGTCAGCTACCGCGAGAGTCCGACCAAGGCGGTCGACTTCGACTACAAGCACAAGAAGCAGTCGGGTGGTTCGGGTCAATTCGCTCACATCAAGGGACGCCTGAGCCCGATCGAGTCCGATAGCGAGGATAGCTTCGAGTTCGAAGAGCACATCGTTGGCGGCCGTATCCCGAAGCAGTTCATTCCGGCAATCGAGAAGGGCTTCCGCGATAGTCTCGGCAAAGGACCGGTGGCCGAGTATCCAGTGGTGGGGACTCGCATCGACCTCGATGACGGCAGTTTCCACGAGGTCGACTCGTCGGAGAAGGCCTTCTACATCTGCGCCCAGGGTTGCTTCCGAGATTACTTCAAGCAGGCCGCGCCAAAGTTGCTCGAACCGATCATGAACGTCGAGATCGAGTGCCCCGAGGATTTTCAGGGAACGGTCGTCGGTGACGTCATCCGCCGCCGAGGCATCATGACCAGCAACGACATCGTCGAAGGTGTCAGCGTGATCAAGGCGGAAGTGCCTTTGGCCGAAACGTTTGGCTACGCCACCGACCTGCGAAGTTTGACGCAGGGCCAAGGTACTTTCACGATGGAGTTGGCGGCCTATCGGCAAACTCCAGCGAACATCCAGGAAGAAATCATCGAAGCCAAGAAGAAGCAACAGCTCGTCGGAGCCAAATAGCGATGGCGACCAGCGTCTAGTCGAGCAAAGGGGTAGGCAGCCAATTGGCTTCCGACCCCTTTTTTGTTTTCTTCATGAACCGGGTTTCTAGCGGGCGAGAAACAACCTCGGCAGCTGTTCGTTGAACTGACCGTTGGTCATGACGGTCGGGAATCCGGCCGCTTTGGCTTCCCGCAATCGTTCAACTTGCACGTGCGGTCCGTAAGCGATCAGCTTCGCTTGAGGGCAACGCTCGGCACATTGAGTCGCCAAGTCGTGGACCAGTCCGCTCCGCGTGGAAAGATCGAGCACCACGTAGCGGACATGCTGCAAATCTCCGTGGGGAAGCGTGCCTCCGAAGTGAAACTTCAAACCGGTCGCCTCGGCGGCCGAACGCACTCGAGAGGCAAACATCAAGTCGCCCGAGAGCATCACCACACTTTCTGAATCACCGTTGCCCGCGCTCGGCTGCGGCGCCGCAGCTTCGTCAACCATCAGGATCGTTTCGCGATTTCGGATTTCATGAGTTGATAACCGGGACCGTGGTTCCTCCCGGATAACCGGCGGTTCGCTCTTCCCAGCTATCCCACAGTTCTGCGACCACCGCAGGCGCGGGACCCGCCCAGCTTACCCGAATTTCACCACCTCGAGAACGCAACGTGTGCGATTCTTGTACACACGTTCAGCCTTCCGTGGTGGACATTCAATATCGATAGGTGCTTGAGAAGTCGAGAGCTTCGGAGCTTTTCTCACGGACCGGGGAATCTGACTCGTTGGTGGGTCAGGGAATTCGGACGGTCGGCTCCGGCATAGCAGGCGTACTTTCCGTGCGCAAGGTACGTTCGGTGCTTTCCGCCGGCGATACCTTGTTGTCTAAAGATACGGTTGAACGCTGTGTTGCCGAATCCGTTTACCGCCACGTCTTCGACATCAATGTCCTAGGCGTCTTTCTGAGTCAGAAGTATGAGATTCCAGCGATGCTGAAGTCGGGTGGCGGCGTCATCATCAACACTTCAAGCATTCTTGGGCAGATCGCCATGCCGGGTGCGGCGGTTTACAACGCTTCCAAACACGCCGTCGAAGGCATCACCAAGACAACTGCTCTTGAGCTTGCAGAACGGGGAATCCGAGTGAACTCAGTTGCCACTGGAGCAATCGCTACGGACATGATCGACCGCTTCGCTATCACGACATGGAGATCGTGACCTACGTGCTGGAAGGCGCCTTGGAGCACAAGGACTCGATGGGCCATGGTGAGGTTTTTCGCCCCGGTGAGTTCCAGCGAATGTCAGCCGGGACAGGAATCACCCACAGCGAGTTCAATCCGTCGAGTGATGAGCCCGTTCATCTCTATCAGATTTGGCTGTTTCCCGAGCAGAAAGGCATCG
>JARFQX010000050.1 GCA_029287555.1 Rubripirellula sp.
AGCCCTCGGCGTAGCGGAGGCGGATGGCGGTGCGTTGTTCGTCACTGAGGCCCTCGATCGCTTGCTGCACGCGAATCATGCGGATATCGCGGCTCATCGCCGCACTGGCCGACGTCATGCTGATCGCGAGCATCTGTTCCAAGCCCATGGCCGAGGAGTCACCGGGCCCGCCTCCATGAATCGCTTGCTGACGACCTGCATCGCGACGCGCCGCCTGAAAGTGAAAGCGATGCGCATCGACGACTCGTCGACGTGCCAACTGCTGGAGCCACTGCATCGGCTCATATTGGTCCAGCGGAGCGGAATCAAGCCCAGTGAGGGCTGCCGCCGAGATCTCCTGGATCAAGTCATCCAGTTCAACCACGGACAGCAAATGCTCGCCCGTGATCGCTCGCAGAAACCCGGCAAGCTGGTCACGGTGCTGATCAATGTACTTGCCCAACGCCTCCGCGTCACGCTGCCTGACGCGCTGAGTCAACTCCGAAAGGTCTGAACGCTCGGACATGGTGAGTGAGTGAGTGAGTGAGTGAGTGAGTGAGTGGCGAGTAGCGAGTAGCGAGTGGCGAGAAGTGAGTGGCGAGAAGTGAGTGGCGAGTGAGTGAGTGGCGAGTGGCGAGTGCGTAAGACCGGCCTCTTGTCTGCTTACCTACTGCCTTACTGCCTTACTGCCTTACTGCCCTTCCCCAGCGCCTCGTCCAGCATTCGGATCAGTTTGGCTTGCGTTGATTGGAGATTGGGCTGACCGGCGAGGTTTTCAAATTCTTCGGGATCTTCTTGCATGTCGTACAACTCGATCGCCTCGTTGTTGTCGTCGTAGCGAATCAACTTGTAGCGTTCGGTTCGAATCATGTTGTGGGCGACCGACTGGTAGGTCGATTGGGCAGCCGGTGCCCAAGCCCGGTCTGGATTCTCCAGCAAAGGCTCCAAGTCGGTTCCCTGAATCCTCGGATCGGGCATATCCAGACCTGCCATCGCGGCGACCGTTGGGAAGATATCGGTCAGGGTTACTGGACGCGTGCAGCGTTTGCCGGCATTCTGGGGGTGGCGGGGATCGGAAATGAGGAAGTTGACTCGCGCGCCATCGTCCCAAAGGGTGAACTTTGTCTCATGCAGCTTTTCCCCGAGATGATAGCCGTGGTCGCTCCATAGAATGATCATGGTGTTATCCGTGTACGGACTTGCCTCGAGGCCGTCAAGCAAACGGCCGACGCAGCGATCGGCAATCGCGCAGCTGGCAAAGTAGTGCTGAAGCATCTCCTTCCAGCCCTGGAGATCGCCGTCGCGGTCTTGCAGTTTCCTGCCGTGCTTGAGGATATCGACGAAGCGGTCTTTTCCGATCGTCGGGTGCCCGCCGGCATCGACTGCTAAACCGCACCATTTGTACGCTTGATCCGGAAGGTCGCCGGCGTCGCGGGTGAATTCTTCGAGCAACTCGCGGGTAATCGCCATCTCCTCGGTGGGGAATAGATCGAGAAGGTCTCGAGTGGCATAAAACGGAAGATGCGGGCGGAAGATACCGCAAGCTAAAAAGAACGGTTGGTCCGCCGAAATAGCGAAGGTCGTTTCGCGATCGGTCGCTCGGCCTTCGGTGAGCACTTTGGCGATAAAATCAGCCTTTTGATAATCATTCAAAGCATGAAATGTTGCGGAATCATCGCCTTCCTGTCCCCAATCGAGACTCTTCGGACTGAACTTCGCTCGAACTCGTTCGCCCGCGCTGCCCGGCACGTTCGTCCAATCGGTCCAGGATCGATGACCGTCGGCGGCCTTGAACGAAGTGGACGTGTGAAAGATCTTGCCAGTCTCGGCAGTGTACCATCCGTGTTGTTTCAGCCACTCGGGAAGCGTCGTTGCGTCGGCGAGAGGTCGTTTGCCCTCGTATTCGTACTCGCGAAAGAACACGCCGCCAGCGTTGGTCGTCAAACCAGAAAGATGCGGGCGGATACCGGTCATCAGCGCGGCGCGAGACGGATTGCACGCTGGTGCGGCGCAGTAGGCGCTCGTGAACGTCACCCCGCGATCGGCAAGCCTTTGCAGATTCGGAGTCATCCGCCGGGCGACTTCGGCGCGCAACGCTTTATCGGGGTAGACGCGCTGCAAAAAGTCCCCCGGATCCTCCGAGTAGATCGAACCGATGGTCTTCAGGTCGTCAATCGCAATGAACAACACATTCGGGGGCGATCCTTCGGCACTCACTCGGATGTTGGTCACCGGCAGCAGTGCCAGCAGGAAGCAACACGCCAGCCAATTTCGTGATGAGACGACCATGAAGAAAATCTCGATCGAAGAGTAGGTGGATTTCTGCAGCGTCGATTGTAACGACTTAGGAGAGGCGACCGTGCAAATTCTCCAATCGCTTGATCGCTTTGCGTTGGCTGCGAGGAGATTGCCAGGCAAGCGGTGGGCGGCATACAGTTTAGTATCACTTTCCAGGGCAACCAGGTCGATGTGCAGAACCTTTCACGTCTTGTTCGTTCTCGGAGCGTTGGGCTTCGTCGCGTCTCTTGCAAGCGCGGAGCAGCCTTTCGGGAATGGTCTGCTCAACGAGTTGCTCGATCGCGGCGTCCGGATTGGGGACGAATCGGTTCCTCTCCACGCGCCGAAGGCGAGTCCAGAACTGTCGGAAGAGAAACTCAGCTTAGCGCAACAGTCGCTCGCTGGGAGTCGCGGTTGGCAATCCTTCATCCGAGATTCGGTGGTGGCGCCCGTGCACATCGAGCTCGAATACATAACGGACCAGGAAGGGCGAAGAATTGGAATCCGATCGCATTTCGCGTTCGTCGTCCACACCGACGTTGCCCGACTTCGCGACGATCGAAGCATGCGAGAGCTGTTCGAAGGTGCGGCCGAAGCATCCAACAAAGAGGGGTTTCGAAGCGAAGCGATCGATCCACATCAGCTGGTCGACCTGGGTATCGAAGCGGACGACAACGCTTCCTTCGGGTGGCTCGAGACGATTTTGCTTAACAAGGTCATGGTCAGTGGTGTCCTGCGATCAGAACGCTTTGACAACGGCGACTACGATGCGATCGCTTGGAAACTGGACGAGCGATTTACCGGTCGCGAGCCGCCTCATCCACGGTATCGAAACCAGTGGCGCGAACTCCGTCGCGACGAACTTGGGCGCAAAATTCTCGGGCCCGCCGTTCCCTACGCGGGTGCCGCCGGGTATCTGTTTGTCAGTCCCGTCGAAGGCGTCGACGGCACTTCACTGATCGAGGCTGAAATCGTCTTGCATGAACCGCAGGGGTGGTTCAGCGGCAGCAACCTGTTGCGCAGCAAGTTGCCATTGATGATTCAAGAGAGTGCCCGCAAGCTGCGGCGAGCGCTGCGTTAGCAACTCAGCCGCCGGACGCTGTGACGAACCTCGGCTCGGCCTGCCAAAGGTAAAGGAATGTTGGCAAGAGGCTGCGGTCCAGGCCGGGTAGGTTGATTGGAATCAACGAAGTAGTGGAAGGCGTGTTGGGTGTCTTGTCCAACGCCGTGTAAGCTCGATCGTTGTCACGCCGCAACATGACAACCGCGGCGTCCGAATCGACGGCGGCCATCTGCGTGGCGGCGGCCACCGCGTCGTCGACGTAGCCGACCTGGTCAATCAAGGCGACTTCGAATGCTTCACGACCCGTCATCACTCTTCCATCCCAGTATTCGGCGTCGGGATCCACGTTTGGTCGCGCGGCCAAGACGTGCGATTTAAAACGCTCGTGCATTTCATCGGCGATCGATTGCAACAGCTCGCGCTCCTCGGGTTCCATGGTTCGCTGAGGTGATGCGAGGTCGATCTTCTCGCCCGCCTTGACGGGAATGGAGACCACATTGAATTGCCCAAGCGCGTCTTCCAAGTTGTACGTGTTCAGGATGACTCCGATGCCGCCGACGATGCTTGTCGGTTGCGCGACGATGTGATCGGCGTGACATGCCAGGTAGTATCCGCCGCCGGCCCCGACGCCGAGAATGCAGGCGACGATTGGGATCGGATGTTCGCGACGAAATGCTTCCAATTCGTGGCCCATCAAGTCGGATGCGTTGACACCGCCTCCGGGGGTATCGATGCGAAGGACCAGTGCCCGAATCGACGGATCATTCGAAATCGATTTGAGCTTCTCACGAAACAGGGAGACGGGGTTTTCCCCCATCGATCCGAGACCGGTCAGATTGCGATTGACGAGCAGATCGTCGACATCGACGATCGCGATCGAGCAGCCCGAAGATGGATTCCCCTCCACCACGGTTCGTCGCAGCCGTGATGCGGTATTGTCGGACCGAATCGCGGTAGACAGATCACCCGTCATCGACATGCGGCCATCAAAATTCATGGCTCCGCCCGTTTGCACCTTCACCGGTCGACCATGGCAACCGGCCACGATCAGCAGAAGCAAACAGAACGCGTGAGAACGGGGCATAGGCGGCAGATCGAGTCATTTCAAGCGATTCGGAGTCCAGTCGGTAAGCGGCCGGGCTCCAGTTAGACTGATTTTTATTATCGGCATGACGCCACCGGCAAAGTCGTTACGCTAGGTCGTCCACGCGGATCTTGCCCGAGGCGTATTCCCTCCGCGATCGTCAGAATCGATTCAAGTTCACACGATTTTCCTGGACGGTGTCGTCCGCCGCGGCCTCTTTCGTCATGCACTTCACGACTTTTCTAATCAAGAACCTGACGCGTCGACCGTTTCGTACGTCGTTGACACTCCTCGCGCTGGCCACCGCAATTGCTGCCGTGGTCGCGCTGCTGGGAATCACCAAGGGCTTCGTTTATTCGTTCGAAGAGGTTTACTCCAGTCACGCGATCGACATCGTCGTTTCACGGCAAGGATCGGCTGATCGACTAAGCAGTTCGGTCGATCAGTCCTTTGCCGACGAGATCTCGCAGATCCCCGGCGTGCTTCGGGCTGCCGGCGTCTTGCTCGACACACTTTCCCTCGAGGAGCAGGAAGTCTACGGTGTCCCAGCGATGGGGATTGAACCCAATTCATGGCTGCTGGAAGACTACAAGTTTCGTTCGCAAGTCGACGAGGTGTCCGACCAGACGCCCCAGTTGATGCTCGGGATTCACCTTTCCGATCGGGTCGGGATTTCGGCCGGCGATAAAATCGAGCTGTTCGGCGAGCCGTACCTGGTCAGCGGAGTCTTCGAGAGTCGCAGCACTTGGGAGAACGGTTCGATGATCCTGCCGCTGGAGCAGCTGCAAACTCTGACCGATCGTTCGGGCCAGGTGACCTACATCAATGTGGTGCTTGATCGGCAAATCGATGGCAGCCGGGCTGATCGGGTCATTCAAGCGATCGAATTGCTCGAACCCAAACTGCTTCCCCTTACGACCGATCAGTTCGTCTCCACGGACACGCGGATGCAGGTTGCTTCGGCGATGGCCTGGATGACATCGATGATTGCGTTGGTGATCGGAGCGATCTCGACGCTCAACACGATGATGACAAGTGTGCTGGAAAGAACGGTCGAGATTGGGATCTTGCGAGCGATCGGTTGGCGTCGCTGGCGCGTGGCCAAGATGGTCTTGATGGAATCGCTCGTCTTGGCGGTGGTCGCGAGCCTCCTCGGTTCCCTTGCCGCTGTGATTGCAACGCATTGGCTCAGCCAGTCCACGGCCGCGGCCGGCTTGCTCTCGCCCGTGATCGATCTGCCGGTCCTCGCCCAGGGTTTCGGGTTGGCACTGGTTATCGGGCTTCTCGGGGCACTCTTGCCCGCTTGGAGGGCTTCTGGGCTGATGCCGACCGATGCCTTTCATGAGAGGTAGTCTTCATCGAAATCCCTGCATTTTCTTGGTTCTTGAAGCTCACTTCGCGGCCGACTCCATCGGGATTGTCAGTCCAGGGTCTTTCTGGGGTCGAGCGTTAATGCCATCGCAAACTATCATGTTAGGGGTTCCCCAGATTACCGAATGCTCCCATCCCCCACTTTCGCCGATCGCTAGACTTGAACAACGCCCGCCCCGTACCGGACCGATTCGCCAACGCGGGAGTTGCCGTGGTCGGGATCGGCTGTCGGTTGCCCGGTGGCATCGAGTCGCCTGAGGATTATTGGGAATTGCTGCGAGACGGCGTCGATGCAATTTCGGAGACGCCCGCCGAGAGGTGGAATCAGCAGCATTTCTACTTTGGGGGCGACGTTCGGCCGGGCAAGACCCAAAGCCGTTGGGGCGGCTACGTGGAGGGAATCGATCTTTTTGATCCGCAACTCTTCGGGATCTCGCCGAAGGAAGCCGCAAGCATGGATCCGCAACAGCGGATGCTCCTGGAGGTGGCGTGGCGGTCGCTCGAGGATGCCGGAATTCCCTCGAAGAGTTGCGCGGGGCAATCGGTCGGCGTGTTCGTCGGAATCTCCAGTTTCGACTACGCGGTGGCTGGCTTGAGTTACGCCGACCGAGGCGTGATCGGCTCGTACAATAACACCGGCAGTTCGAGCAGCATCGCAGCCAACCGCATCTCCTATTGCTTTGATCTGCGCGGACCGAGTCTCGCCGTCGATACCGCATGCTCCTCTTCGCTGGTTGCCTTGCACCTTGCTTGCGAGAGCCTGGCACGGGGTGAGTCGAAGATGGCGTTGTGCGGCGGAGTCAACGCGTTGTTGCTTCCTGATTTCTATGTCGGCTTCAGCCAACTCGGCGTGCTCTCACCTGACGGACGTTGCAAGACCTTTGATGCCCACGCCAACGGATATGTCCGCAGCGAAGGCGCCGGGATGGTCTTACTCAAACCACTTGACGCGGCGATCCGAGATGGTGACCGGATCTATTGCGTGATTCGTGGGACGGCCGTCAACCAGGATGGCCACACTCCAGGATTGACCGTGCCGAGTGGTGAAGCCCAGCAGCGTTTGGTCCGGGAAGCCTGTCTTCGCGCACAGATTGATCCGGCAGAAATCCAATACGTTGAGGCGCACGGTACCGGCACACCGGTGGGGGATCCGATTGAGGCGGCTGCATTATCAGCGGTGTTGTCTGCCGATCGGCAACGTGACAAACGCCTCATGATTGGTTCGGTCAAGACGAATATCGGTCACCTCGAAGCGGGGGCTGGGGTCGCGAGCCTGATCAAAGTTGCGCTGTCGATGTGTCGGCGCAAGATTCCTCGGCATCTGCATCTCGAAGAACCGAACCCGGCAATTGATTTCGATGAGCTTGGTTTGCAGGTTCCGCGGCAGACGGTCGATTGGCCTCGCCCCGAGGCGAGACTGCTAGCTGGGATCAACGGCTTTGGTTACGGGGGAGCCAATGCTCACGTGATCGTCGAAGAGGCACCCGTTGTAGAGGCCCGGATTGAAGAAGCACCCGTTGAAGAGGCACCTGTTGAAAAGGCATCCGTTTCGCAGAAGCCTGATTCGGTGCCTGCCGTCGACTTCGGTTCGAATGCGGGATACCGTCTGCATTCTCTGCACGGCGGGTCCTCGTTGAAGCACGACGATGACACGGTTGTCCCGGTTGGTCGACCGTCCTTGCTGCCGATTTCAGCGCGGAGCCTTGAAGCCCTGGCCGATCTGGCGGGGCGATATGCCGATTTTCTTATCGATTGTCCCAGTCATCTGTCGATCGACGCGGTCGCATCGATGGCAGCGCACCGCCGCGGACACTTCGAGTATCGACATGCGATCGTCGGCGATTCGCTACGGGATTGGGCCGAGCAATGTCGTGAACTGCAGGATGAAATTCTAAGCGGTTCGAAAACGTCGAACTCGGCAGGCCTTGCCACTTACAAACCCGATCTCGGACTGCTGTTCGTTTGTTGCGGCCAGGGCACGCAGTGGTGGGGCATGGGCCGCGGTTTGCATCAGAGCAATCCAACGTATCGCGAAACGATCGATCGGTGCGATCGCGAGTTTTCCAAATACGTCAATTGGTCCCTGACCGAGGAGTTGTTGCGAGACGAATCGGAATCACGAATCCAAAAAACGTCGATTGCACAACCCGCGATTTTCGCTTTGCAGATCGCGTTGGCCGAGTGTTGGGCCAAGCTTGGGATCTATCCCACTGCGGTTGTGGGCCACAGCGTGGGCGAAATCTCCGCCGCCCACATTGCCGGAGCCCTCGATTTCGAAGACGCCTGTCGGGTCGCGGTCGAGCGTGGACGGTCGATGGACCTGGCGACCTCGAGCGGCGCCATGCTGGCCGTTGGTTTATCGGAAACGGAATGCGAAGACTGGGTTCGCAAGCTCGGATCCGAAATCTCGATCGCAGCGATCAACGGACCAACCTCGGTGACCCTCTCGGGGCGCTGCGCCGAAATCGAAAAGGCCGCCGTGAACCTGGAGGCGGCCGGCGTTTTCTGCAAGCGGTTGGTGGTCGAATACGCCTTTCACAGCACGCAGATGGAGCCAGTTCGAGATGACTTGCTTCGATCGTTAGCCTCGATCCGGCCCCGCCCGACCGCGGCAACCTTGATTTCGACCGTGACGGGGAAAGCGATCGAAGGTGAATGCCTCGGCCCGGATTACTGGTGGCACAATGTCCGGCGCGGCGTTCGCTTTGCCGATGCGATCAACGTCGTAGCGAACGCCGGCTATCAGGTCGCCGTGGAGCTTGGACCGCATCCAACTTTGACCTTCGCCATCAACGAGTGTTGCCAATCGACGGGCAATCCCGTCACCGTGATTCCTTCGCTGAGAAGAGATGTACCTTACGATCGACGGTTTGCCGAATCTATTGCTATGTCTTACGAAATTGGCGTGGATGTCTATTGGAGAGGGATGTATGAATCAGCCCACCGGTGGGTAGCGTTGCCGGGTTACCCTGTTCAACGCCAGCGGCTTTGGTCTGAGTCGGAGGAATCGCGGACAAGCCGCTTGTCGGCCAGCCACGCGCTTCTGGGCAAATCCAATCATCAACCGTCACCAAGTTGGCATTCGCGAATTGACTTGGACCTGCAGCAAGTATTTCGCGACCACCAGGTCCGAGGCAATTGCGTCTTTCCAGCCGCAGCGATGGTCGAGACGGCGCTGGCCGCCGCCACCGAGATTCAAGACGCTTCGCCGATTACTCTTGGCCGATTCTGTTTCCGGCGAGCGGCGCTGCTTGATGACAATCGACCACTGCAACTTCAAACGAGCTATGAAGAAGCCTCGCGCGTGCTCCGCATCGCTTCGCGAGTCATCGATGAATCGAATTGGACCGAGCTCGCATCGGTCGAAAGCCTTGACGGGTCAGCAGTGATTCAGCCGCTTGATGACTCGATCGAAACGGTACGCGGTCGGCTGACCGAACGATTCGATGGCCAACGGCTTTATGACTATTGCCAACGCCTTGGGTTGAATTACGGGTCCCATTTTCGCGGGATTCGCGCGGGTGTTCGGAGCCCTGGAGAAGCGCTGGTCGAGATTCAACTGGAGTCCCCCGAGTCTTTCCAATACGTCGATGGGGTCGATCCGGCCGTCCTCGACAGTTGCTTCCATGGGATGATTGCGGCAGATCCAAATTTTGATCACTCGGTGCGAGGGCTGTTCTTGCCGGCCGAAATTCGTCGGTTGCAACTGTTGCGCCCCGTCCCCCCGCGCGCGATCGCCCACGCTCGGATCGTCAAGAAGTCTGATCAACGCTTGTTGGCGGACTTGGACATCTATGACGAAAGTGGGAATCGATGTCTGGTGGTACGAGGTTTCTTGAGCCAGCGCGTAAGAGGTGGCGGGGAAGACGAGTCGGTCCGTGATTGGCTCTATGGTTACCGTTGGATCCAATCTGAACTCGATGATGCCAAGATCGTACCGGTCAACCAGTCCTCACCGCCGTTGTGGGTAATCCTGTCTGATCAAGATGGACTCGGCGGCCAGGTTGCGGCGGAGCTTCGACACCGTGGCGACCGCGTAGTCGAGGTCGAGTACGGTGATGGATTCGTACGCTGCGACGCCGATCATTTTACGATTCATCCGCAGCGGCCCGAGGACTTCGAAGCCTTGATCAAGGCGAGCTTGTCGAAGCAATCGGCATCCACGGTTCACTGGGTTTATTTGTGGGGATTGGACGTCCCGCGAACGTCCGAACTTAACACCGCTTCGCTCGAAGCGAGCACAACCCTCACAACGTTGGCCCCCATGTACCTCGTGCAGGCGTGGGAGCGTCGCTGCCCGTCGAGACGAGCCAATTTGTGCGTCGTCACCTCGACCGCTCAGCCGCTTGACGAACGACTGGTACCGATTGCCGTGGCTCAAACGCCGCTGGTGGGCATGAGCCGAGTCATTATCGGTGAGATGGCTTCCTTCCGTACCCGGTTGATCGACCTGGCGGAACCTACAAGGGAAACTCGCGAGAGCCAGGTAGCCGAACTCGTCCGCGAATTGTTGAGTGATTCGGATCCGGAAGACGAAGTACTCTACCGCGACCAGGAACGATACGCACACCGTTTTCTTCCCCAATACGACCATCCTTTGCCGAGCGACGCGGCGCGGCACATGCAATGCCGCCTCGAAGTCGACGAGTCGAAAAGCATCGACGCTCTGAAGTATCGATCGCAGCCAGAGCAAATCCTGGCACCGAACGAGGTGGAGATCGAAGTTGCGGCCGCCGGATTGAACTTCAGCGACGTGATGAAGTCGTTGGGGCTTTATCCAAGCGACGAGGAACTCGCTCCGACGTTGGGTGCCGAGTGCGCCGGTCGGATCACCCGGGTCGGCAGTGGCGTGAAGGATTGGTCGGTTGGTGATGAAGTCATGGCAATTGCGCGGGGTTCATTTGCCACCCATGTCGTGGTCCCCTCGTTGCTGGTGGCAGCAAAACCATCGAATCTGAGTTTCGAGCAAGCGGCAGCGATTCCGATTGCTTTTCTGACCGCCGCCCACGCGTTGGAGGATTGCGCTCGGATTCGGCCCGGCGAATCCGTCTTGGTCCACGCGGCAAGCGGCGGGGTCGGTTTAGCGGCGCTGCAGATTGCACGACTTGCCGGGGCAAAAGTGTTTGCCACGGCGGGAACCAAGGAGAAGCGAGCTTATGTGTTGGCCGAAGGCGCCGAATTGGCGATGGATTCGCGCAGCCTTCATTTCGCTGACCAAATCATGGATGCGACCGAAGGCGAGGGCGTCGATGCGGTCTTGAACTCGTTGCCGGGCGCGGCAATCGCTCGGGGTCTGGAATCGCTGAAGGTCGGCGGCCGATTCCTGGAATTGGGTAAACGCGACATCTACGAAGATCAAGCTCTCGGGCTGTATCGGTTGCGAAACAATCTTGCCTTTTTTGCGATCGACCTGGACCAGCTCTTGAAGACTCGGTCTGCGGAGATGGGACGCAAGTTTCGCGAACTCTCGGCGTCCTTCGAGCGAGGCGATTTGAGCCCTCTGCCGGTCGAAGCCTGGGACGCCAACGAGACCGACGATGCCTTCCGATTCATGCAACAAGCCCGTCACATCGGCAAGGTCGTCGTCCAGTACCCGGAGCACCCCGGAGCAGTCTACGAGGGTAACCACGGCCCGATCCGCTTCTCCGGCGCGGGAACCTACTGGATCGTGGGGGGCCTGGGTGGGTTTGGTATCGAGGTCGCTCGCTGGCTCGCCAATCACGGCGCAAAGACGCTCGTACTCAG
>JARFQX010000059.1 GCA_029287555.1 Rubripirellula sp.
CGAATCAAGAGAGCGGAAAGTCCTTCCGACTCCGCCAATTGATAACCCTCATCAGGCCCCACAACATTCAGGGCAGTCGCCCACGCATCGGCTTCCATGCACGACTCGGTGACAACCGACACCGAGGCAAGCGAATGCTCAATCGGACGTCCGGTGCGAGGATCAATCGTGTGCGAGTAGCGGACACCATCAACTTCGAAGAAATTGCGGTAGTCACCCGACGTCGCCATCGACTGGTCATTGCCCGCCCCGCTGTTGAGGGAGTGGGCGATCAAAACCGCTTCGTGAACCCAATCGGGGACCTGGATTCCTACCTTCCACCACTGACCATCCTTGTTTCCGGAGGTGCGGACCTCACCCCCAATTTCAACAAAGACGTTTGCAGCACCAGAGTCATTGAGAAGTTGCACCACGCGATCAACCGCATACCCCTTGGCGACCGCCGACAGGTCGACCTGCAACTCCGGAATCGCCTTTTTCAATGCGGGCGGATCGATTCGGACCGACAACTTTTGGTAGCCCACAACACGCCTGAGTTGTTCAAGACGCTGGGGATCGGGGACCGATTGAGTTCTGGGGTCGGGTCCAAAACTCCAAGCGTTCACCAACGGCCCGACGGTGACGTCGAAAGCTCCTCCGGTCTTCTGAGCAACGGACTGTGCGAAGGCAACAACCTTGGCCGTCTCCGCATCGACCTCGAACCAATCGGTTGTCGAAGACCGATTGAATCGACTGAGCTCCGAGGACTCCACGTAGGTCGACATCAGATCGTTCATACGCCGCAACAACGCGTCTACGTCCAAACGGATGTCCGACTCAAATTGCGGTGGATCAAAAACCTTGATCATGTACCGCGTTCCCATCGTCGGCCCGGTCAACTCCAAAATGGGAGACTCACCCCGTACCCGAACCGGAGCGGCCAGGATCAGCGCCAAAAGAAAAAGTCCGGAAGCCGAATTCGCGACCGGACGGTTCATTGCGAGTCGTTTCATGGAACGATCCAGTGAATGGCGAACCCACTGCAAAGCGGATGACCCTTCAAAGCAGAAGATCCATCGCCACGCTCGAGCAGCATCACCGCAAAAGCCTTCAGGGGTTTATCCCCCGAAGTCATCGTAAGCGATGTTCTCAGGCTCAACGCCGAGATCATCGAGCATCTTGAAGACCGCCTGATTCATCATGGGCGGTCCGCAAATGTAATATTCAATGTCCTCAGGTGCCGGATGTTTGCTGAGGTAGTTGTCCAGCAACACTTGGTGGATGAAGCCGACGTAACCATCCCAGTTGTCTTCGGGCTGCGGCTCCGAGAGGGCAATGTTGAATTGGAAATTGGGAAACGTTTTCTCAATTTCCCGGAAGTGGTCGATGTAGAAGAGTTCCTTCAAACTTCGACCACCGTACCAATAAGAAACCTTTCGATCTGTCTTTTGCCTCTTAAACAGTTCGAAAATATGGCTGCGAAGCGGTGCCATTCCAGCACCACCACCGATGTAGACCATCTCGGCTTCGGAGTCCTTGATGAAGAATTCACCATAAGGACCGCTGATCGTTGCTTCATCGCCGGGTTTGAGACTGAAAATCCAACTGCTCATTTTGCCCGGCGGGACATCCGGCATTCGCGGAGGCGGCGTCGCGACGCGGATGTTCAACATGATAATTCCCTTCTCACCGGGATAGTTGGCCATGGAATAGGCTCGCACGACGGGCTCGTCCACGTTGGAAACGTAACGCCAAATATCGTACTTATCCCAGTCTTCGTGGAATTTCTCTTCGATATCGAAATCCTTGTATTGGACCACGTGCGGGGGACATTCGATTTGAATGTAGCCGCCGGCGCGGAAGTCGACCTCTTCACCTTCGGGAAGCTCGAGAACAAATTCCTTGATGAAAGTTGCCACGTTATGGTTGCTGCGAACCTTGCACAGCCACTTCTTCGTTTCGAACGCTTCGGGCGGAACCTCAACGTTCATGTCACTCTTAACCGCGACCTGACAACTCAGGCGTTCCCCTTCGGCCGCCTCCTTCTTGTTGATGTGATCGCGTTCTGTCGCCAGGATCTCTCCGCCACCCTCGGTGACTTTCACCTTGCACTGGGCGCAAGTTCCACCGCCTCCGCAGGCGCTGCTGACGAACACACCGGCATCAGCGAGTGCGCCGAGCAGTTTCCCGCCCGCCGGGACTTCGATCGTCTTCTGATCGTTGATCAGAATCTTGACAGGCCCCGACGCGACCAATTGTCGTTTCGCGGCCAAGATAATGAGAACCAGGGCGATCACGACTGCCGTAAACATCACGACGCCGAGTAGGACAATTTGCATTGTTACAAGCTCGTCAGCGAGTTAGCTCTGTTTGTCTCTTTGAAAACAATCTTCGATTACAACTGAATGCCGCCGAAGGACATGAAAGCCAGGGCCATCAAGCCAACGGTAATGAAAGTAATTCCTAAACCGCGAAGCGGTGGGGGCACATCACTGTATTTCATCTTTTCGCGGATCCCGGCCAGGGCAGCAATCGCCAGCGCCCACCCGATCCCGCATCCGAAACCGTAAACGACCGATTCACCGAAGTTGTAGTTGCGTTCCTGCATGAACAGCGAACCACCCAGGATCGCACAGTTCACGGTGATCAACGGTAAAAAGATCCCAAGTGCGTTGTAGAGCGGAGGGAAAAACTTATCGAGAAACATCTCCAGGATCTGGACCATCGCCGCGATCACGCCGATGTAGCTAATGAAACTCAAGAAAGAGAGATCCACTTCCGCAAAATTCACCGTGCCCGTGGGAATGAAGGCATTCGCCCACGACATCGCCCCCTTCTTGAGCAACATCGAATAGATCAACTGATTGGCCGGTATCGTGATTGCTTCGATGACGATCACCGCCAAGCCCAGGCCTAAGGCTGTCTTGACGTTCTTGCTGATCGCCAGGAACGTACACATGCCGAGAAAGAAGGCGAGTGCCAGGTTCTCGATGAAGACCGCCGTGAGAAAGATGCTGATGTAGTTTTCCATGGTTTCATTTCCGGGAGATGATCATCCGGGAGACAAATCTTCGCTAACGATGGGGCTCAGGCCTCTTCGATCTGCTCCGGCTTCCAGACCCGAATCGCCCAAATCATGAAGCCGATGATGAAGAAGGCACTCGGCGGCAACAGCATCAAATTATTCGGGTTGTACCAACCGCCATTGCGGTCAAGCGGGAAAAGCACGATCCCGAACAGCGAACCGCTTCCGAACAACTCACGGAAGAAGGCCACGACCATCAGAACCAAACCGTAACCCATCCCATTGCCGATTCCGTCCAGAAAACTCAGCCAAGTCCCATTCTTCATCGCGAAGCCCTCGGCGCGCCCCATCACGATGCAGTTGGTAATGATCAGTCCGACGAACACCGACAACTGCTTGCTGATGTCGTAGAGGTAGGCCTTGAGAATCTGGTCAACGACAATCACCAGCGACGCGATCACAACCATTTGCACAATGATTCGGATGCTGCTGGGGATGAAGTGCCGGATCGCGCTAACGGCCAGGTTACTGAACGCGGTCACGGCGATCACCGCCACGCTCATCACCAGCGATGTCTCCATCTTGGTCGTCACGGCAAGGGCCGAACAAATCCCAAGAATCTGCAGCGCGATCGGGTTGTTGTTGATCAGCGGATCAACAAGGACATCCGTAGGTTTACTCGACATGAATCATGCTCCTGTCTCTTCGACGTCCAATTTTTCCGCCATGTTTCGAAGGAACGGGCCGTACCCGTCATCGCTGGACCAGTACCGCAGCAGCGCCTGGACGCCGCGACTGGTGATCGTTGCACCGGAAAGCCCGTCTACCGCATAGGGGTCGCTTTTGTCGGCAGGACCTTTCTTGACTTCGGCGGCGGGCTCTCCATCGTCGTACAGCTTCTTTCCTTCCCACTGCCTCTTCCAATTGGGATTATCAACCTCGCCACCGAGACCCGGGGTCTCCTTGTGCTGGTAAAAAGTAATCCCCTGAATCGTCTCCATGTCACTCTTGACCGCGAGGTAACCGTAGAGCGTGCCCCAGAGCCCCTTGCCGAACACAGGCAACACGACTTGCTGGATCTTTTCCGAGCCGGGCTGTTTGACGAAGGAGACTCGCATCACTTTGGGACGTCTCGGTTCGCCGATGTCGTATTCGGGATCGGTGATCGCCACACTGCGCTCGGAATCCGAAAGTGCCTCGCTCATATTGTAGGAAGCCGCATCGCCACCCTCGATGATTTCACCGGTCTCTAAGTCGACCAGTTCAGAGCTGATCCACGAATTCAATTCCTCGATCTGGGATCGACTGAGCGACGATGGGGGAACGCCATACTCACCCATCGCCAATCCAGTCGCGTCAAGCACGTTCTTTTGTTGATCGAGCAACTCGTTCGCTTCCTGGCGCGGTCGCAGGATCACCGCGGCGCTGCTGACTGCTAGCGAGCAGACGACGCAAAGCACCGCGGCGACGAGAAGCGTATTGAGAAAAGAATCACGTTGCGGCATAACGAGCAACCCTCCTGCGAACGTTGGCTTGCACGACGAAATAGTCGATCAGGGGAGCAAAGACATTTCCAAACAGAATCGCCAGCATGATGCCTTCGGGAAACGCTGGATTGATCACGCGGATCAGCACCGTCATGAATCCGATCAGTCCGCCATAAATCCACTTCCCCTTTTCGGTCATCGAGGCGCTGACCGGATCGGTTGCCATGTAAACCAAACCGAACGCCAGCCCGCCGATTACCAGGTGCCACCAGAAGTGCACGGCGAACATCGGATTGCTTCCCATGTTGACGCCGTTCAGCAGCAGCGTCGTTCCGATCACGCCGCCAATCACGCCGGCCATGATCTTCCAAGAGCCGATGCCGGTCGCGATTAGAATTGCAGCACCAACGATGCAAAGCAGGGTGCTAGTCTCACCGATGCTGCCCGGAATGACGCCGAGGAACGAATTGAGCCAAATATCCCACGTTGTCGTGTCGGCTTTGTCGGTGACACTCTGGACCGCCGTTAGCGATTGCATAGCCGCATTGGCCCCGGCCTCTGGATCGGCCGCAGCCATTCGCCCCAGCGCCGTGGCACTGCTGTAACCGTCGACAGCTGTCCAAACCTTATCACCGCTGATTTGAGCCGCATAAGCGAAGTAAAGGAAAGCTCGGCTGGTGAGCGCCACGTTGAGGAAGTTACGCCCCGTCCCCCCAAACACTTCTTTGGCAACCACGACGCCGAAGGCGATTCCGACCGCCACCTGCCAAAGCGGAATCGTCGGGGGAAGCGTGAGCGGAAACAACAGCCCCGTCACTAGAAATCCCTCGTTAATCTCATGCCCTCGAAGCACGCTGAAGATCAGTTCAATGTGGCCGCCGACAAACATGCAGACGATATAGATCGGCAGGAAGTGAATCGCGCCGAGTATAAAGTTGTCAGCGTGATTGGCCGGATCGTTGGTGAAGCCGATCGCCTGGTGAATGGTGTAGTGCCAATCCAGCGAGTACTTCTGCCCTGCCTCCTCCATCGCTGCAATCGCCGTGTTCGCCTGGTAGCCCACGTTCCACATCCCGAAGATGGTCACGGGAACCAGGGCCAAGACGACCGTGATCATCATTCGCTTCAAGTCGATGCCATCGCGAATGTGCGTGCTCCCGGTCGCCACCTCTCCGGGCGTGTAGAGAAACGTGTCGAGCGCCTCGTACATCGGATACGCCGCTTCCAAAGGACCTCCCTTGGCAAACCAAGGATGGACTTTGTCGAGGGCGTCACGGAGTGCTTTCATATCTTTGATCCCTATCCTGCAAGCCGCGCCGGGAACCCCAGGCCAAGGTGATTCCTCGCCACAAGCCGCGTCTGGCTAACCTTCGCGTTCAATCGTTGCCAGGCTCTCGCGCAACAACGACCCATATTCGTACTTACCCGGACAAACGAACGTGCAAAGCGCCACGTCCTCTTCCTCCAGCTCCAGGGCACCAAGCATCTGGGCCTCATCGGTATCCCGATAGATTAATGACCGCAGAAGCTGCGTCGGCAAAATGTCCAAGGGCATCACTTTTTCGTAAGTTCCCAGCGGAAACATTGCACGCTCACTGCCGTGGGTGCTGCTGGTGAAAGCGAATTTCTTGCCAGGAAAGGCGGAGGACGCAAACACGCGGGTGACCGAAAACTTATCGATGCCAGGTTTCTGCCAGCCGAGAAACTCTCGCTCGTCCCCCTCTTCGATGATTGAAATCTGAGTGTGGTAGCGGCCCAGGTAGTCATGCGGACTTTCCGACGTCCGCCCACAGAGCACCGACCCGGAAATGGGCCGAACCTTGACCCCCTCTTCGTACTCCCCCTCGATCAACTCGGTAATCGATGCACCCAAACGCGTCTCGAGCAATCGGGGGCGTGATACCAGCGGACCGGCGATCGAGACCACTCGGACGGGATCCAATGCTCCGGCTTGGAACAGCGCGCCGATCGCACACACGTCCTGATAACCGATGTACCAAACCGTCTTGTTGGGCCCGACCGGATCGAGGTAGTGAATGTGCGTTCCGACGAGCCCCGCTGGATGAGGACCGCTGAACGATTCGACTTGAACTCCGCTAATCCCATCACCGGGAACTTCCGCATCGTCCGCCTTGCAAACAAAAACTTTACCGTCGGTAAGCGTCGTGAGGGCACCGAGACCCAGGGTAAATTGAGCCTTGCGCGGCCCCATCGCTATCGCCGGATCGGCAGCAAGTGGATTGGTATCAATCGCCTGAACAAAGATCGAATGGGGTACCGTCCCGGGCTTCGGAACCTTCCCATAAGGCCTCGTCCGCAGCGCGGTCCAAAGCCCACTTTGAACCAGTTGGTCGGTCACTCGCTCGCGACCTAACGAGAGCGGGTCGGCACCACCTGACTCGCTGAACTCAACTCGTTCGTCACCGTCGACGGCGATCTCGATCGATTCAAAACGCCGTTTCGCGCCCCGATTGACGGCCAACACCTCTCCCGAAGCGGGCGATGTGTACATCACCCCCGGATTCTTCTTGTCCTCAAAAAGAGGCTGGCCAAGTTTGACCCGATCGCCAACCGACACCAACATGGTGGGCTTCATGCCGACGTAATCGTCTCCGATCAGTGCAACGCGACTGACCGCGCGAGCGACTTCGATGTGCTGCTCGGGGCTCCCCAGAATGGGAAGATCTAATCCCTGCTTGATGGTCGTCATCGAATTCCTTCTATCTCACACTCTCACAACCAGCGGCAGCGAGCCCAAACGAAGCGGCTCGAACCAAATCACCATCCACCTTGTGATAAATTTCACAAACGAAATGGTGCTCAAAGCCCGCACGAGGCGGGCAGCGCGCGACCGAACTCGGCCCAATGAAGAAATCTCGATGCTCGGGTCGACCCCCCACCTGATTCCACGAGGAGAGGAGAACGACCTGATCGAACCGGATCTTGATCAGGCCTGACTCGGTTTTTGTCGAGGATCGAGGTACAAGCCACGACGACAGCGTACCTTAAGGACCGTAGCCGTCGGTCAACCGTTCATCGCTTAACCCGAGACTTGATCGCTTCGACTGATTCAGGCCCTGAATATGCCACAGCCGTGACCCAGTGGCAACGGGATTCGAATTGGCAGGTCCGATTTTGGCGCAAGGCGTCTGGGCGAGCCATTAACCGACACGAAGGGGGCTCAATGGAAAGCCGCATGCGACTGGTCCGCGTGAGCCGCCGTGATGACAGATAATCGCGATCAACCGCTGGCCATGTTTCGTATCCCATGCATAATTCTTACGCATAGATTTGTGACGCGTCGTCACCACGGTGACAAGATCGTTCCACCGAGTGTTTGCACCGATGCGTGTTTTCACGGATGAGGTGGCGGCGAAGGCCTCGCGTGACCATCGGCTCCCCCGTTTCCATTTTCCTATCGCGAAACACAAGCCCCTCCCATGACCCGATTCATTCGTTCGCTCCTTGCTCTATCGATTCTCTCTATTTTCGGTACTCTCGTGACTGGATGCGGTGAAAAGACATCCGAAGTGCCTCCGCCATCTCCAACACCCACGGAGACGGCGGCGGACCACGACCACGACCATCCCGAGCACGGTGAGCACGGAGGGCACATGGTCGAGTTGAGCGACGGGTCAGAAGTGGAAGTTCTTTTCGCGGACGACCTGGACTTGTTCACGGTGTTCGCGAACGATCCAGACAAGGTCAGCAAGGTTGAGATGATCACCAAGATCGGTGACGACGAGAAGTCCTACGAATTCGAGAAGACGGTTACCTTCGACAGTTCCGTCTTTGGCTTGACCGATCCCGAATTGTCAACAGCGGCAAAGATGGGCGAGGGCGTCGACATTGAATTGGTGATCACCTCGGAAGATGGTGAATTGACCGGCAGATTTGAGCATCACGCGCACTAGCCTTGCTTCCGCGGCTTGTTCGTCGCGGCAGGTCACTGAGCTGGCGACCCACGACCAAGAGGCCAGCACCCGGTCAAACGGATTTCCAATCAGACAGCCCCACGC